>JALVEF010000550.1 GCA_027031185.1 Saprospiraceae bacterium | reverse complement strand
GGTCTCCGGCGATTGAAGGCGGGCAATGATCTCCTCCAGTGTAAAGGCATGCTGCTCTCCGGATTCCATATCTTTAAGGACAAGTTGGCCGGATTCAATCTCATTGTCACCGATCACGATGACGTAGCGCACACCACGCGCATTGGCGTACTTCATTTGTTTTTTCATCTTGACGGCTTCCGGATAGATGTCCGCCCGGATACCGGCCTTGCGCAGGGCGGAGACGATGCCGAAGCCATAGTCAAGGGCGCGGGCATCGAAGGTGACGACAAGTGCTTTGATGTCGTTCGTGATGCCGGGCGGAAACAGTCCGGCCGTCTCCATAATGTCATAGATGCGCTCGGCCCCAAACGAGATGCCAACACCCGACAAGCCGTCCAGTCCGAAGACACCGGTCAGATTGTCATACCGGCCGCCTCCCAAAATGCTGCCCATCTCTACATTGTCAGCCGTCACTTCAAAGATGGTGCCCGTGTAGTAATTGAGTCCACGCGCCAGCGTAATGTCAAATTTCAGGTTATTGTTGAGCACGTGGTGTTCCAGATAGCGCCAAATGGTCTGCAACTCCTCCACGCCTTGCAGGCCGGTGTCGGAGCCGCCGTCGTCCATTTTGGCGGCGAGCGCTTCGATGGAATCTGTGTTGAGTAGTTCCATCACTTTCAGGGCCTTGTCCTGTGGAATGTCGCGCTTGATCATCTCCTCGAGCACGCCCTGCTTGCCGATCTTGTCCAGCTTGTCAATAGCCACTGTCATAGCGACAAATTGCGCGTCGGAGATGCCGGTCACTTCGGCCACGCCCATCAGGACTTTCCGGTTGTTGATGTGAATGGTGACGGGTATGCGCAATCGGGAGAATACCTCATCAATAATTTGGACGAACTCCGCTTCGTACAGGAGTGAACCGGAGCCGATGACATCGGCATCGCATTGATAAAACTCCCTGTAGCGTCCTTTTTGTGGCCGGTCGGCGCGCCACACCGGTTGGATTTGATATCGCTTGAATGGGAAGGACAGTTCGTGCTGATTCATCACGACAAAGCGCGCGAAAGGCACGGTCAGGTCATAGCGAAGCCCGCGCTTGGCGATAAAGGGGATCAACGCCACCGAGTCTTTGGACAACAAGACTTCTTCGGGGACTTCTTTGAGATAATCCCCGTTATTGAGAATTTTAAAAAGGAGCTTGTCGCCCTCCTCGCCGTATTTGCCGGTCAACGTGGAGAGCATCTCCATGGCCGGCGTCTCAATCGGCCGGTAGCCGTACAACTCGTACACCCGGCGAATCGTGTCGAAAATAAAATTGCGCTTGGCGATTTGGCCGGGCAAAAAATCTCTGGTCCCTTGTGGTATTCTCGGTTTCATTCCGCAAATATCCGAAAAGGAGGCCGTTTGGCAAAACCGGCTTAGGCGCCATCGTCAGGTGGTGGCACCTGACGGGACTTGATCTTGAAAACTTTCTCACTGCCGACGCCCATACCGATGATGGTACGCATGGCGTCCTCCGTCTTGACATCGGGCAAGTGGCGGATCTGCTGCTCACTGACGTGGAAGATGAAGCCGTTGGTCGGATTGGGTGCCGTGGGGACAAAGACCGTATAGTAGCCATCCGGATGAGTAGCCGTGAGAAAGCCTGTCATCCAACTGCCTGCGCCGTAAGCATCTACCAGGACAACTTCGGAGAAGGGCATCTTCTTGATACCGACAAATTGCTGCACCGTCTTTTTGATGGCCGTATAGAAGGGCAGTTTGGCCAGATAGCGGTTTTCAATGCCTTCGAAGATACGCAGGCCAACCTGCGTCCTAACAAAAAGCCCCAACAAAAACAGGATGAAAATCACCAGCGCGAAGGCGATGAACTGATACAGGATATCCGGTATCTCCACGTGCAGCGATTGGTGCAACAGCGCAGCCAGGGGATACAGCACACGGTTGATCAACCGGATAAGCATCTGCACAAGCAGGGCGAAAATGGCGAGCGGCAGCAGGATGGTAAAGCCCCCCAGAAGAGTGGTATTGACAAACCGGCGGAGTCGCTTCATTCGTACCATAGCAAGGATTTAGTAGGCCAACAACGATTGGATGGCCGGTTTTAGTTTTTCTGCACTCCCGATCATCGTTTTCTCCAAGTTCTCATTGAGTGGGATGGCGGGTGCATCTTCCGATGCGAAGATACGAACGGGCGCGTCCAGATGTTCAAAACATTCTTGCTGGATGCGGCCGGCCAGTGCCGGCGCAAAGCTGTTGTATAGTGGTTCTTCGGTGACGACCAACACCTTGCCATGGGCGCGCGCCTGCTCAAAAACCAACTCTGTATCCATCGGAACCAAAGTGCGTAGGTCCAATATGGAGACTTGCCCGGGGAAGTCTCCGGCAGCCTGAAGGGCCCAGTGAACCCCCATGCCGTAAGTCACTACAAGGACGGCATTGTCGGCTTGTGCATCGCGGGACAATACCAGGCGTCCTTTGCCCAGGGGGATAATATAGTCAGCAGCCGGTTCCGGGCCGGCGGCTTGTTCGGTGCCGGGCAGCTTGGACCAATACAATCCCTTGTGTTCAAAAATAACGACCGGATTGGGATCGGCGAATGCCGCCTTGAGCAGGCCTTTCAGATCAGGGCCATTGCTCGGATAGACCACTTTGATACCGCCGATATTGGTGACAACCGACTCCATACTGGACGAATGGTAAGGCCCGCCGCTGCCGTACGCACCCGTGGGCACGCGTATCACACAGGACACCGGCCATTTGCCATTGGACAGGTAATAGGAACGGCTCAACTCGGTAAAGAGCTGATTGAGGCCGGGCCACATGTAGTCGGCAAATTGTATCTCGACAATCGGCTTGAGTCCGACAGCCGCCATGCCGGCCGTACTGCCGATGATAAAGGCCTCCTCGATTGGCGTGTTGAAGACGCGCTCGGTGCCGAAACGCTCGGCCAGTTTGGCCGCTTCACGGAAGACACCTCCCAGACGAATGCCGACGTCCTGACCGTACAACAGTGCTTCAGGATGCGCTTCCAAAATTTCTTTGACGGCCATCACGCCATGATCTACCATGACCCGGTGTTCAGCACCTTGTGGGACGCGCTCGCCGCGCTCTTCACGTACCGGTGTCGGCGCCAGGCGATGGGTGTATAAGTCTTTCGGCGTGGGATCCGGCGCTTGCAGGGCACGCGTAAAGTCTGCTTCCACCGTTTGGGCAATGCGCCGCTCCAAACGCTTTAGCTGTTGGGACGAGAAGCCGGCGGTGGCAAGCTGCTTGCGCAGGCGCGGCAAAGGATCACGCCGTCGGTGGCTTTCCAAATCGTCCCGATACCACTCCATACGCACACCGGACGTATGATGGTTGAGCAAAGGTACCGTCGCATGAAGCAAGACCGGGCGGCGCTCCTTGCGGATGTAGGCGATAGCCTCGCGCACCGTCCGGTAGGCCTGTTCAAAGTCCGTGCCGTCAATGCTGTAGGCTTTGATGCCCTTGAAGCCCCGAATGTATTCGGCAGCGTTTTGGGCACGGACTTCTTCTTCATGTGCAGAAATATCCCACCCATTGTCTTGGACCAAATAGAGAATGGGCAGTTGGCGCAAGGCGGCCATTTGAAAGGCTTCGGCGACTTCGCCTTCGGTCACGGAGGCATCGCCGAGCGAACAGAGCACCAGGGGGCTGTTTTTTGTCTTTTTGGCCAAGCCGGTCCGCTCTTTGTACTGCAAGCCCAATGCCGCACCGGTGGCCGGTATGGCCTGCATGCCCGTGGCCGACGACTGGAAGGGGATCTTGACCTTGTCAGCCTCGCGGAGACTGGGATGGGCGTAGTAGATCCGCCCCCCGGAAAAGGGGTCATTGCGCTTGGTGAGCAACTGGAGCATCAGCTCATAGGGCGTCATGCCGAAAGCCAACAGCATCGCATCGTCGCGATAATAGGGATAGGCATAGTCGGCGGGTGACAGTTGCATACCGACGGCGAGCTGGATGGCCTCGTGTCCACGCGAGGTGGCGTGGACGTACTTGGACGTGGTAGTCTTTTCGCGCTCATACAAGTCCGTCATACACTTGGCGGTGTACATGAGTTCGTAAGCGCGTTTGAGTATAGTTTTGGGCACCGGTTTGGGTTTGGTTATGGGCATAGTTGACGGATTTAGAGGCAATCAGGACTGTCCGGCTTTAAATCTGTCAATAAAGTCTTTGGTAAAGGGGGACAAGACCAGGCGGCCGCTGATGGCGGCTCTCTCCGGCAAAAGTGTATCCCAGTGTTCGGTCCCGGACCAGAAGACTTTTTTTAATTCGGCCATGGCATCCGGGCTGTAAGCGGCCAGACGATTGGCCAGTTGGTGGATGTATTCATCCATCTCCTCGGTGGTGTCAAAGATGCGGGTAAAAAGGCCTTTCTCTCGCGCCCATTCGGGTGCAAACCACTCGGAAGCCGCGATAGACATCGCCATGAAGGCACTCCGCCCGATTTTGCGCTCAACGACCGGACCGACGACAAAGGGTCCGATGCCAATAGCCAATTCGCTCAACTTGACAGCGGCATACCTTGTGGCGACACAGAAATCGGTAGCTGATGCCAGGCCGACACCGCCGCCGACCGCCTTGCCCTGGACGCGGCCGATGATGAACTTGGGGCATTTGCGCATGGCATTGATGACGTTGGCAAAGCCCATAAAAAAGGCTTTGCCGGACACCTCGTCGTGGATGGCCATCAACTCGTCAAAGCTGGCGCCGGCGCAGAAGGTGCGGTTGCCACCGGAAGCCAGTACCAGGACTTTGACGTCCGGATTACGGCCGGCTTCAGTGATGGCCGCGGCCAGGCGTTTGAGCTGGGTTCCGGGCATGGCATTGTGAGCCGGATGGCTGAAAGTGATGCGGGCGATGCCCTTGTCGGTATATGTCGCGACGGTGCCGTCTTGTATGGATGCCATGATACCAATTTAGGGGGGTAAAACTAACAGCTTTTTAGCTTTTTGGGCGGAAAAATGTGCAACCGCCGGGCACTTTGGGCGTTATGCATTCATTTTCACAACCAGAACCGAAAGCCGTGCATTTGAGAGACATCATATCCGTGACACTGATCCTTTTTTCGGTCATTGACATATTGGGATCTATCCCGATTATTCTGGCGATGAAGGAAAAGGGTATCAAGATCGAGTCGCTGCAGGCGACCATCGTGGCATTGATCCTGATGGTGGTGTTTTTGTTTACTGGAGAGTCCCTGCTCAAGCTGTTTGGGGTGGACGTACAGTCCTTTGCCGTGGCCGGTGCCATCATTATTTTTTTGATGGGATTTGAGATGATCGTCGGCGTACAGATATTCAAGGAGGAGGCTAGTGCCAACGGCAGTTCGATTGTGCCCATCGCCTTCCCGCTGATCGCCGGTGCCGGGACACTGACGACGATCTTGACCTTGCGTGCCCGCTATCAAATGGTGGACATAGCGGCTGCCATTTTGCTCAACATGGTTGTCGTATATGCCGTACTGCGTGGCTCTACCTGGCTGGGCCGCCGCCTGGGGCGCAGTGGTGTCAACGTGCTCAGGAAGGTGTTTGGTATCATTTTGCTGGCCATTGCTACCAAATTGTTTCGGGAGAACTTTCACTTTGTCGTTAGCATTTCGACGAAATAGACCGGACAGCGAGGGGGAGGCCATATAATACCGCCGAGCGTGAAGCAGGGGGGAAGCTACGCCCTTTTTCGTGCAAGCGAAAAAACCTGCCAAACAAAAAAGAGGACGACGGTGGTGAGTATCAGCCGGATGAGTACGGAGAGCGGCCGGGAAATCGCCGGCTGCACGGTCAGAAAATAATTAGCGCCGGTCACGAACGTCACGAGCAGAATAAAGCCCGCCATCCGGCCCACGGGATACGGTATGGGATAGACGCGTTGGCCCCACCGGTACACGATAACCATCATGGCAAAATAACAAGCCAGTGTCGCCACCGCTGACCCGTAATACCCGATGCGGGGAATGAGCCAATAGTTGAATGCCAGAGTAATCAGGGCCCCTGTCACGCCGATGACAGCCCCGACATACGTCCGATCCCGGACCTTGTACCATATTGCCATATTGTAAAAAACACCCAAAAACAAATTGGCCAGCAGGATGATGGGGACAATGCCCATCCCCTCCCGGTAACCCTTGCCCAACAACCGGATGATGACGTCCAACCACGAGCCGATCAATACCACGCCGACGCCTGCCGCCAGCAAGAAGTAGTACGTGCTCCGGGCATAGGTATCCGGGGCGTTCTTTTCTTTTGCCTTTGCGAAGAAGAAGGGTTCGGCCGCATAGCGGTAAGCCTGTGTGAAAAGTGAAAGCAATGTAGCAATCTTATAATTGGCAGAATATATGCCCACCTGAGCCAGATTGGATTGGAGCGACCCGGGCAATAACGTTTTCAGCAGCGTGCGATCAATGACTTCATTGACGATGCCCGCCAGGCCGGCCAGGACGAGCGGTGCCGCATACCACAGCATGTGTTTCCACAACCGGGGCTCAAAGGACCAGCGGACACGGAACAGTACGGGCAACAACAGCAGCAAGCTCACAGCCGAAGCCAGGAGATTGGACAGGAAGACGTATAGTATTCCCCATTCGGGCCGGTAAATGGCAGCCGCCATCCGGTGTAGCGACCCGGCCTCATAGTGCCGGAGCACCCAGGGCAGCAATAGAAGGAAGAACAAATTGGCCCCGACATTGACAAAGATATTGGTCAGGCGGATGGCTGCAAAGCGCACCGGGCGGCCGTCGGCGCGCAGCTTGGCAAAGGGGATTTCGGACAGGGCGTCCAACGCCAGGATGGCCGCAAATACCCGGACAAAAACAGCCTTGCCGGGATAGTGAAGCCAGGCAGCAATCTGCGGGGCCAATCCAAACATCAACAAAGACAGCAGGAAGACTTCCAAAGCCACACCGCCCCACGCGGTGGTAAAAGCACGCTCACCAACTTCTTTTTTGTGATAAAACCGGAAAAAGGCCGTCTCCATACGGAAGACATACACGACCATCAACAGGGCCGCCCAGGCGTACAGGTCCGATATAATGCCGTACTCGGAGCGGGGGAAGATGCGCGTGTAAAAGGGAACCAAGGCATAATTGATGACGCGCCCCAATATGCTGCTCAATCCGTAGATGGCCGTTTCACCCGCTAATTTTCTGATGAAAGACATAATTTCGGCAAAAATATATTAAAGCCCGGTAGTTACAGGTATTTTCGTCTATCTTTGGCCCCATGCACCACGCGTGCCCAACGGGTACGCAAACTTTTATGGCAGCACACAAACCAGGTTTTATGGACTTTGTAAAGTTTCCACGCACCGGCGAAGCCGCAGCTTTCGCCAAAGAATTGCGCAAAGAAGTCAAAGCTTATTTCAAGCAAAACAATCTCACCCGGTATGGCAATGCAAACATGGTTTTCAAGACCATTTTTATGGTAATGCTGTACATCGTGCCTTTCATACTGATGATAACCGGAGTGGTCAGTGGTACCGCCGGTGTCATCGGGATGTATCTCCTGATGGCGTTGGGTATGTCGGGCATCGGCCTGGCCGTCATGCATGACGCCAATCACGGGGCGTACTCCAAGCACAAATGGGTCAACCGGCTGCTGGGCAACCTGATCAATCTGGCCGGCGGCAGCGCCATCAATTGGCGACTCCAGCACAACGTCCTGCACCACAGTTTTACCAACATCCACGGCCTGGATCAGGATATCAACATCGGCAAACTGATGCGCTTCTCGCCCCACACCAAGCGGCTCAAAGCTCACAATTATCAGCATCTGTACGCCTGGTTTTTCTACAGCCTGATGACCATTTACTGGGTTATTGGCAAGGATTTCAAAGATATCCTGGTGTACAAAAAAGCAAACATCCTGAAAAAAGAAGTGCGCTCTTTCGGATGGGCGATATTCCGCATCTCACTCACCAAGGTACTGTATTTCTTCGTGGTGCTGGCTCTGCCTATCTGGGTGCTGGACGTGCCGGCCTTCACAGTGATTGCGGGTTTTGTGCTGATGCACCTGCTGGCCGGTCTCATCCTGAGTCTCGTGTTTCAGCCGGCCCACGTCACCGAAGCGATGGCCTTTCCGGAACCGGGGCCGGATCATCTGATGAAGGACATCATGGCCGTACACCAACTGCGCACCACAAGCAACTTTGCCATGCACGCCAAATGGCTTACCTGGCTCATCGGCGGGCTCAACTATCAGGTAGAGCACCACCTGTTTCCCAATATCTGCCATATCCACTACCCCAAAATTGCGGAGATCGTGCGCCGGACGGCGCAGAAGTACGGTTTGCCGTATCACAGTCAGCCGAGCTTTGCTAAGGCACTGGCGGCCCACGTGCGCATGCTCAGGCGCCTGGGGCGGCAGGACTACATTCCTTTGCCTGGGTAGGCCAAACCCGGCGCCTGTATGTACGCACGGGCGTGCGTACATACAGGCGCCATCCGGGAAGTTGCTCACCTGGAATTGCCCTCGCCCAAAGACCGGATCATATCCGAATAGGAGCGGTCAATGAGAGCCGCTTCCTCAATGCCCAACAGATCCATATAATGCCGGCACTGCTTGCGTAAATCGTCCTCCGTCGTATGTGCTTCGGAGCGGATGGCCTCAATCTCTACAAAGGTGCCCAGGCCTTTCACCTCGTCAATGTGGAATTTGACATTGTCAATGAAATAGATCTCCCGCCGTTTTTGCACCACCACATCCACACCGAGGGCCTGTTGCAAAGTCAGACGAAGCGCATCGGCAGAGCCGGCCGGATGGTACAGCACGACTTCACTTCGCTTGATATCCTGCACTTCCGGGCGGGCGTAGTAGATCAGGCTGCGCTCGATATTGCCTTCGCGAAGTTTGAGCCGGCCTTGCGCGGTCTTGAAATACGTATCCGTTTGGTGATCCACCCCAATGAACCGCGCCCCTTCGGCGCGCAGCGCCGACCTGATCTTTTCCGGGTCTGTGCAGCGGGCTTTGATTTCCAGATTGAGCTTTTGCACGCCAGGAGGCTTACAAGTCGTCGAAGCTGATATGCACTTCGTCCGAGGTGGGATGTGACTGGCAGGACAAGATGTACTTGTCGGCGATCTCTTCTTCGGTCAGCGAGTGGGTTTCATCCATGGTGACGCTGCCTTTGAGCAGGCGGGCCCGGCAGGAGGAGCAGACTCCGGCCATACAGGAGAAGGGCACGTCAATATCTTCTTCCAGAGCGGCATCAACGATACTGTCTTCGGGGTCGGTGTGGATGTACTCGAAGGTCTCGCCGTCCAGGACGATGGTGATTTTGGCATCTTTGGTGGTCTGGGGCATAGCTCCGGGGATTTCTGAACCAAAAAAATAGTGCATGCCGGGTAGCGGCAAGCACTATGCGTGATGGATGGAGGCGTATCCTTTAGCCCAATTTGCTGACATGGCGCATCAACTTGCTCTTGAGGTTGGCGGCCTTGTTCTTGTGGATGGTATTGCGCTTGGCCAGCTTGTCAATCATAGAAATGACCTTGGGCAGAAACTTCTCCGCTTCGGCTTTGTCCGTGATGCTGCGCAAGTTTTTGATGGCCGTCCGCGTGCTCTTTTTGTAGTAGCGATTGGCCAGTCTTCTCTTGCGGTTCTGGCGTATTCTCTTAAGCGCTGACTTATGGTTAGCCATGTAAATGTGATTTACTTTCTGGAAACGGAGCGCAAAGATAGGCATTTTCTCATTAAAATGGGGGAAAAACGAAGTTTAGGCGCTGTGCCAGCGCCTGCGGGCCGGTTTTCTGTCGAAAAACCGGCGTAGTTAGTAGAACAAAGTGGCGACAACGGTCCTAACATTGCATTTTTGGGAAAAAGGGGGTAGATTTGTTGTGCAGCCCCCGGCCAAAAAAGCACTGTATGAAAGACAAGTATTTGGCAGCTGCGTTTGCGTTTTTCTTCGGTACGTTCGGCGTACACCGGTTTTATCTGCGCCAACCCGGGCTTGGGATCCTGTATGTCTTTTTGAGCCGGTACAAGATCTCCACGATCCTGGGCATCGTGGACGGGATCATCTTTTTGCTCATGAGTAAAGAGGCATTTGATGCCCGGTACAACAGCGGCGCCAAGCATCCCGAACCCGGCCTGCCGGAGATGGTGCGCCGGTCCGGACGTACCCGCAAGCGGCATCGTGAGCCGTCCAACAGCCGCGAATTTCAGCAACTATATAAGGCGGGCAAACGTGCATTGCAGGACTTTCAACTGAGCGAGGCAGAAGCATATTTTCGCAAGGCACGCCAACTCAAGCCGGACGATGCCCGTCTATTGTTTGACTTGGCCTGTGTTTATTCGCTGGAGGAAAAAACCGCCGAGGCTTTTAGTGCACTGGAAGATGCCGTAGCCGCCGGTTTTGCCCCCTTGACAGAAATTGACTCTAATCCGTTGCTGGCCTTTGTCCGCACCCAGGATGAATATCCCGCTTTTGTGAAAGCGGGATATAAGCAACTACCTGCCGGTACTGCCGAAAGTGAAGACACGGCAAGTAGCCCGGCTAACGAAAATACTCGTGATACGAGGTAAAGACACCGTTAACATTGCTTAAAGGAACTCTTTCGTCCCCCCAGTGTTTTTTGGATGTCAGAAACAATGGACAAATCATGTTTGCCAATCAGCTCATATCATCCGGCTTGGAGCCGCTCCGCACATCGGATACGGGGCGGGAAGCACTGGCGATTATGAATGACGAGCGGGTGCGCCACTTGCCTATTGTCAACCATGCCCAGTTGTTGGGACTCATCTCCGAGGACGACATCCTAAAAAATGACCTGGACCAGCCCATCGGCTCATACAGCCTTTCCCTAGACAATACCGCGGTAGAAGATACGGATCACCTTTTCGAGGTGATGCGGGTGATGGGAGCCGAACAGCTGACCCTCATCCCCGTCGTCAATGCGGATAAGGATTATATTGGCGCCATCCGTGTGCAAGACGTCCTGCACAGTTTTTCCCAGATGGCGTCCTTCGTAGAACCCGGCGGCGTGGTCGTCCTGGAGATGCAGCGGCACGAATATTCCATGGCGGAAATCGCCCGGATTGTAGAGGGAGAAAACGCCCGGATTCTCAGTTTCTTCGTCGGCACCGAACCCGGCTCCTCACTGGTGGATATCATGCTCAAGCTGGACCGCAGCCATGAGCTGGCCAGCATCCTGGCCACTTTCAAGCGGATGGGCTATCGGGTCAAGGCTTCCTATGTGAGTGATGGATATCTGGAGACCTTGCAAGACAATTACAACAGCCTGATGAATTATCTTAACATGTGAGACCGCTTGGGGCTTTGGGCTAGGGCCGGTGAGTCGGTTTTATTCTTCCTTTTTTCCCGGTTCCCCAATTCCTCTTATCTTCGCCGCAAACGGGGGCGTATGATACTCATTACGGGTGCGGCGGGCTTTATTGGCAGCTATCTGACGGGATACTACAACCGTCGGGGCCGGGCGGACCTGATCCTGGTGGATGACTTTTCGCGCCCCGACAAGGCGGCCAACTATCAAAATAAGCAGTACCAATACCTGATCAAGCGGGAGGCACTGTTTGACCACCTGAAGCGGGAAAAGCCTCCCGTATCTGCCGTGCTGCATATAGGTGCCCGCACAGACACGACAGAGACCGATGTGGCCCTGTTTGACCGGCTGAATCTGGCCTATTCCCAAAAGCTGTGGATCTACTGCACCGAAAGGCAAATCCCGCTTATCTATGCATCCAGCGCCGCCACCTACGGAGGAGGCGAACACGGCTACTCCGACCGCCACGAGATCGTGCCTTTGCTCAAGCCCCTCAATCCCTACGGCCAATCCAAACAGGACTTTGACCTGTGGGTATTGGCACAAAAAGAGCGCCCGCCGTTTTGGGCCGGACTGAAATTTTTCAATGTGTATGGACCCAACGAGTATCACAAAGGGCGCATGGCATCCGTCGTATTTCATACTGTCAATCAAATCCGCCAATCCGGCAAGATGAAGCTGTTCCGCTCCCACCGTCCTGATTTTAAGGATGGTGAGCAGGCGCGCGACTTCATCTACGTCCGCGATGTAGCCGCTATGGTTGACTTCCTGCTGAAAAACCGGCCGGCATCCGGCTTGTACAACATAGGTACGGGACGGGCGCGTACTTTTAGGGATTTGGTGACCGCTACTTTCCGGGCGATGGGTCGGGAGCCTGTCATTGAGTTTATGGATACGCCGGCGGATATCAGGGACAACTACCAGTACTTCACACAGGCAGAGATGACAAAATTGCTGCGTACCGGCTATGATCGGCCGGTCACCGGCCTGGAAGAGGGCATCGCAGACTATGTGCAAAACTACTTGCTCACCCGCACGATATTCTGATCTTCCCCGGTGACCGGGGCGCATGCGCCTCTTTCGAGTGAAACCGCACAAAAAAGGGCGCCCGGCATAGCCGGGCGCCCAAGTGCTCGATCGAGGCTATGTGCTAGTCCATCCGGACTGCACCTATTCTGTCACTTAGTACCTTCTGTCGAAGTTTCGATGGCCGCGGTTGTTGTTGCGGCGCTCGCGCGGTTCGGACTTTTTGACCACAATGGTCCTACCGTCCAGGACGGTGTCGTCCAAAGACCGAATGGCGTTCAAAGCCTCCTCATCATTGGGCATTTCGACGAAGCCGAATCCCTTGGAGCGCTGTGTGAATTTGTCCATGATGATCTTTACGGATTCTACCTCGCCAAATTCTTCGAAGACTTCCTGTAAAGTGGACTCGCGTGTGTCAAAGCTAAGCTTTGCTACGAAAATGTTCATAAAAACAAGTTTAAAAGACAAAAAAAGCCCGGCCAAGCCAAAATGGGCCGAGCTGACACACAAAGCTAACCTCTTTTTGGCCCAAATGTTACTTTTTCCTTAAATATTTTTCAAAAACATCGGCACGGCATCTTGTCAACCGCAATACTTGCCCCCGGGAAACAGATACCTATCTCCGGGGCGCAATAAATCCGGCCGTTTGCCGGGCGCATCTTATTTATTGATTTTTAATGTTTTATGCAGAAAAAACGGTCAACATAGGACTGATTTTGGCCTCCGGGTTTGTGGTTTTGGATGTCACATTAAGAGTAAAATAACAGAGCAAAATACGGTATGATGCGAAATTCACGTTTATCTTTGCGCCGTAAGACGAACCAAACAGCCGGCGCGCTGTTATGCCCCGTGCCCATCCGGGCACTTTCTTTTTGGGTCAAGGACTGTTGTAATCAGGTGGTTTTGAGCTTTCACAAAACGTGAAACCCAAACCCTCATCGGTTGACAAGTAAACTAAACGCCCTTCTGATCTCTGACGATCACCAACCGGTCAAAAACAAACAAACAAGCACTATATGAGAGCACTATTGTCTTGGGGGGTTACTGCTTTGCTTCTTTGCCTGTGGTGGGTACCTGCCACGGCACAACGGCCCGTGTTCATCAACAATGCACCCGATGCAAGCCGGCGTGCGGTACGCACATATTCCATAGACGCGATCAAACGCGATCTTAAGCGTATCAAATCCGTCGTACCGCTTCGTCCGACAGGGCCGGTATTGCGCATCATACATCGCTATATATATGAGAATCGCAGTCGTACAGAGGAAATGCTGGGGCGGGCCTATTTGTACTTCCCGATGATTGAGCGGTTATTGGCAGAGCACAATATGCCGGAGGAGCTCAAGTATCTGGCTGTCATCGAATCGTCCTTGATACCGACGGCGACTTCGCCGGTCGGTGCACGCGGTATTTGGCAGTTTATGCCCCAGACGGCGCGTGCGCACGGGCTCATTGTCAATGACATTATAGATGAGCGGCTGGATCCCGAAAAGTCCACCAAAGCGGCCATCGAATATCTGCGCATGTCGCACAACCGCTTCAAGAATTGGACGCTTGCACTCGCCGCTTACAACAGCGGCGGCGGCCGCGTCAACCGCGCCATCCGGCGCTCCCACTCCAAAAACTTCTGGCGGCTCAAACGCTACCTGCCCAGAGAAACCCGCAACTATGTGCCGGCCTATATTGCGGCTACTTACGTGTTAAATTATTATGACGAGTACGGGCTCACGCCGGTATTTCCCGAAAGAGACCTATACATGAAGGTCAAAATCACACTCAAAGATGATACCACGCTCGAAGAGTTGGCAAAACTGCTCGACATAGACGCCGACTTGTTGTACCGGCTCAATCCGGCCTATATCAAAGGCATTGTACCGGCCGGCATGGCCATTTATATCCCGGAGCGTACCTATCCCATCGTCCGCGACTATTTCCATTTGGAATCCAATGCGGACTTGCTAGCTCAAAATGCGGCCTTCCATAAAGAGACCTACCACGTAAAGGCCGGCGAGTCACTCTGGGATGTCGCCCGCAAGTACCACTGCACACCTCAGGCCATCATGGAATGGAACGGCACGCTGGCTATGTATCCCGAAGCCGGCACGCCGCTCACCATTTACAAGCCCAAGCTGGCCGTTCACAAAGGGCCCCTCTTCTCAAAGAGAAAGACCGTAGTCCGCCGCCCGGCCGTACGGCCCACCGAGCAGTTGCCTCGTCTGCCGATGCAAGTCAAAATGGAAAGTACGCACCCGACGACTTCGCTTCAGAGCGTGGCCCCCGGCCGCATGCGCCGCATCAAGCTGAAAAAATACGCCATCCGCAAGTCCACATCACTGAATGACCTCGCCAATTGGCTGGGGATCAGCCTAGATACTCTCATGGAGATGAATAAGGACCTGGTGCACACCGGCAAGTTGCTCCCGGGCACGATCATCCGCGTTCCGGGCAATTGAATCAGCGCCTGCTGAAATGCTTCAGCATGATGACCTCTTGCGCGGTCAGGTGACGAAACCAGCCGCGCTTCAGGTCTTTCTTGGTAAGGCCGGCGTAATAGACGCGATCCAGCTTGCGCACTTCATAACCCAGGTATTCAAAGATGCGGCGCACCACGCGATTCCAACCAATGTGCAACTCAAGCGCAATTTTGTGCGGAGACTTCGGGTCCGGCACATAGAGGCCGTCCACGCGGGCAATGCCCTCTTCCAGCCGGATACCTCTCTCTATTTTGTCCATATCTGCCCGGGTGAGTGCTTTGTCCAGAGTGACATGGTAGATCTTCTTCATCCGGTATGACGGATGCGACAGTTGGTGGGCCAGTTCCCCATCGTTGGTCAGCAACAACAAGCCGGTAGTATGGCGATCCAGCCGGCCGACAGGAAAAACCCGTTGCGGCACTTTGTTGCGCAATAGGTCTATGACCGTCAGCCGCCCGCGCTCATCCTTGACCGTCGTGATGACATTTTTCGGTTTGTTCATCAAAATGTACACCTTTTCTTCTGTGGGTTTCACGACCTTTCCCTTGTAGCGGATGACATCATCCTGCCGGACTTCATAGGCCGGATGGGTGACGACGTCGCCATTGACAGTCACCTCACCGGCCTTTATCAAGTCCACCGCACGACGACGCGAGCAGATGCCGCATTGGGCGATATACTTATTGAGCCGGAGTTTGACGGCAGGGGGCCCGGCCGCTCCGGTATTGCGTTTGACGGCGGAGTTGCGTTTGGCTTCTTTTTATTGCGCTTGTACTTTGCGGGATGGTTTTTCGCCATAAGAGAATATTACCACTCAAAAAGGCGTATCCCCGGGGTCATCCGGCGGGCGCCCCTCGTTGATGCGTGATGATATTTCGACCGGGCCGCCGGGCATGACCAGATTGAAGTCGTCATCATAATCGGCAAACTTGGTAAACTGTCCGATCCATCGGAGTTTGACAGTCCCTGTGGCGCCGTTGCGGTGCTTGGCGATGATAAATTCTGCCAGACCGGCCACAGGATTGCCTTCCTCATCCTGATCCAGGCCGTAATATTCCGGGCGATAGACGAAGGTCACCAGGTCAGCGTCTTGCTCAATGGCGCCGGATTCCCGCAAATCGGACAGGACGGGGCGCTTGGTGCCGCCGCGGGCTTCCACTTGCCGCGACAACTGAGACAGCGCGATGATCGGCAGGTCGAGCTCCTTGGCCAGGGCCTTCAATGAGCGCGAGATGGTCGAGATCTCCTGTTCCCGGTTTTTGTTTTTGCCTTCGCTGCCAATGGTCATCAACTGCAGATAGTCCACAATGACCAGGCCGAGTCCCGTTTGCGATTTGAGTCGGCGGCACTTGGCCCGCAGCTCAAAAATACTGATGGCGGGCGTGTCGTCAATATAGATGGCGGCCTTGTCCAGGCGCTCGATCGCCTTGTTCAATTGTACCCATTCGTATGGTTCCAGAGACCCGTCCCGGAATTTCTTCAACTCAATTTCGGCCTCGGAGGCGATAATCTTACGCGCCAGTTGCACGGCCCCCATTTCAAGCGAAAACAAAGCCACCGCCTGGCCGTGGTCCATGGAGGCATTGCGCGCAAAGTTCAAGGCCAGCGAGGTCTTACCCATCCCCGGGCGGGCGGCGACGATGATCAGGTCGGATGGCTGCCAACCACCCGTCATGCGGTCCAGGGCCGCAAAACCGGAAGGCACGCCCGTCAGACTCTGCCCGCGTTCGGAGAGCTCTTCCACATGCTTTTGCACGCGCGCCGCCAACGAGCCCAGTTGCTCGAAGTTCTTGGACAGATTGTTTTGGGTGATGGAATACAGGCCTTGCTCCGCCACCTCCAGCAGGTCAAATACATCCACGGTGTCATCATAGGCCTGTCCGATCACCTTGGTAGAAATCGAAATGAGTGACCGCTTGATATGCATCTCGGCAATGATGCGCGCGTGGTATTCAATATTGGCGGCGGAGGCCACTTTATTGGTCAGCTGCACCAGATAGTGTGCCCCACCCGCCTGCTCCAGCTTGCCGTCTCTCCGCAACTGCTCCGTGACCGTCAGCAAATCCACCGGTCGCGAATGCTCAAACAAGGCCTTGATTGCACGATATATATGCTGATGAGCCTCCAAATAGAAGGACTCCGGCTCCAATATGTCTATGACCGCTATCAAACCGTCCTTGTCCAACATCAGCGCACCCAGCACACTTTCCTCCAGTGGCAGCGCCTGCGGCGGCACCTTCCCGTGCATCAATAGCGCGTCATCAAACGTTTTGTTTGATTTCTTCACTTTCTCCGGCGCAGCCCGCTCAGATTTTCGTTTTTTTTCGGCCATCTGACTTGTCGTTTTTCATTTTCGCCCCCGGGACGGCCCCGCTGCCCTGGCGAAATTTTTCTTGCGGTATTCCCTCGTTTACTCATAATTATTAACCGCAAACTCAATAATCGGCATATATTTACGAATACACTATATCAAAATGCTTACAAAAAAACTTCATCACCGTACCCAAACTCAAAGCTAATCCAAAAATCCATAGAAAAAAAGCCCGGCAAAGCTTTTGTTTCTCCACAATTGTGGAAAAAACAAATCGCTTTTGTGGAAAACAGGCGCGGGCGCGCCTGTTTTCCACAAAATTTTCCACTTTTCAACAAGCCGATCCCACAGCCTAATTGCTATCAATATTTTTTTAATATATTACTCTCTAAAAAACCCACAGTTAGGCACCAGGGAAAATCACATTTGAAAATCTACAAATTTTTGAATTTCCAAATTGGAAATGTTGAAAAATATTCCGGCGCCCGCCGGCTGCCGGGGAAAGAAACAAATTGTTGTTTAGGGCGCGTCAAGCCAGGCGCTTCGCCCGCCCACAGCCGGTGAATAGAGAAAGCCACCGGCGCCTCCGGAAAATGCGTATATTCCCCACCCGGCCCAATGAAAAAAGAGACTGCGCACATACTCATCGCCCCCGATAAGTTTCGGGGTTCGCTGACCGCCCGCCAAGCCGCCGAAGCCATCGCCGGGGGATTGCGAGCGACACATCCGGACTGGCAGGTGACCATAACCCCCGCCGCCGACGGCGGCGAATCTTCTCTGGACACTGTCTCGCCGTATTTGCACTGCCGGCGCGTCCGCGCCCGGGTAGCCGATCCCCTGATGCGCCCCATCACCACCTATTACGGCCACTGTGGCACGCGGGCATTGATCGAAATGGCCAAGGCATCGGGTTTGAGCCTGCTCGCCGAGACGGAGCGCAATCCCGAAGTCACCACCACGCTCGGCACCGGCCAACTCATCGAAGGCGCGAGGCGCCACGCACGACAGATCTATGTCTTCGCCGGCGGCAGCGCCACTTTTGACGGCGGGATGGGGATTGCGCATGCGCTGGGCTTTCGCTTTCTGAATGCACAGGGCCACATCCTGGCTCCGATCGGCCGCAACATGGCGCAGGTACATTCCGTCACCGCACCGGAAGCCGCCCCCACCGGATCTTACCATCTCCTGTACGATGTCGGCGTACCGCCCGCTGCCGCCGTGGACTTTGCCGCACAAAAAGGCGCTTCCAAGGAGCAGATTGCCCGCCTGGCGGCGGGCTTGGAAAATCTCATCCGGGTCGTGTCCGGCTATAGTGGGCAAGACCTGAGCGAGCTGACCGGCGGTGGAGCAGCCGGCGGCATCGGCATTTGCATGCGCGGGCTGCTGGGCGCAGATCTACACCGTGCATTTGAACAAATCGCCGCCTGGACCGGTCTGGAGACGGCCATTCGACGGGCAGATCTCGTCATCACCGGCGAGGGCAAATTGGACCGGCATAGTTTTTCGGGCAAGGTCGTGGGGCAAATTACCAAACTGGCCGGGCGCTACGGCAAGCCGGTTGTGGTGATTGCCGGTGTCGCCGATCCGGATGTCGCCCCGCAAGGTATCACCGTCCACCAACTCGCAGATTGGGCACATGACACCAAAGACAGCATGCGGCATGCCGCACATTATCTCCACCAATGGGCAGCGGCACTTGAACGCCCGTAAAAAACCGCGGCGCACTACGCATCCGCCCGGATGCGTAGTGCGCCGCGGCCAGCTTGTGGGCCCACAGGGACTTGAACCCCGAACCCCCTGATTATGAGTCAGGTGCTCTAACCGGTTGAGCTATAGGCCCATTCAGTGGTCTGCAAAGATAAGAGCTTTGATGCAAACAAACCAAGCGGAGTCCTGTTTAGGACTTCCTGAAAAAGTCCTTTCCATCCATAAATTATTGAATACCAATTGATTTTGCGGGCAAAATTCCGGCGGGATCCGATAAATATACATCACCCCTATCCCCGAAGGGGATAAACAAACATTGCCGTCCCGCACTTACATGCTTTGCCGGATTTAAGCTTTGGTCCTTCCGCTTAGGCTTGTTGCTTGATAGAGGTCTGTTGCTATCTTTTATGGGCAAGTAAGTGCGGGACAAGTAAAGCGCCCCTATCCCCTTTGCCGTCGGCTTCAGCCGACGGGGAGAGAGCATAAATAAAATTTGGGGCTTTAGCC
>JALVEF010000549.1 GCA_027031185.1 Saprospiraceae bacterium | reverse complement strand
ATTTGCTCCGCTTTTGGGGCAAGTAATTGCGGGACGTTGAATACTTCGTGTTGAATCGCTGTCGCGTTGAATTGCCCCGCACTTACTTGCTTTGCTTGATTTTGGCTTTAGATCTTCCGTACAGGATTTTTGTATGATGAAGGCCATTTGCTACGCACTTTGGGCAAGTAAGTGCGGGACGTTGAATACTTTGTGTTGAATGGCACCCACCGCTACCCTGTCTCAATCCTATCAACGCGGAGCGTTGAACCCGTTTGCCGTTTACCCTGGACCTTTGACCGTCCCACACTTACTTGCTTTGCTTGATTTTGGCTTTGGATCTTCCGTACAGGATTTTTGTATGATGAAGGCCATTTGCTACGCACTTTGGGCAAGTAAGGGCGGGACGTTGAATACTTTTTGTTGAATGGCCCCCACCGCTACCCTGTCTCAATCCTATCAACGCGGAGCGTTGAACCCGTTTGCCGTTTACCCTGGACCTTTGACCGCCCCGCACTTACTTGCTTTGCTGGATTTTGGCTTTGGTTCTTCCGCACAGACTTATTGTATGATGAAGGCCATTTGCTCCACTTTTGGGGCAAGTAAGTGCGGGACGGCAATACCGAACAGCATCCCGATCGCCCGACTTCGCTTGTGCCAAATTAATTTGGCACTACCTACCTTTAGCTTTCGTTGGCTTTATCCAACGGATAAAAAGAGCAAAACCCCAAAAGGGGTTTAGTCCCGTAAAGTGTAGAAGTTTGCCAAACAAAACCGATATTGTGCGGCAAATCGTGACTATGGCGCTGTATCGGGTGGCGGTGAGTGTGTATTTCTTTTTGCTCCGTTTGGCGGCGGTGTATTCGGACAAGGCGCGGAAGCGGGTGCGCGGCGGACGGGCTGCCGTGCCCTATTTGCGCTCACACGGCGTCGGGGAGAAGGACGTGATTTGGGTGCATTGTGCGTCGCTGGGAGAGTATGAGCAAGCCAAGCCCTTGTTGGTGGCGCTCCGTCGCCGCTACCCGGCGCGGAGCCTGTTGCTGACTTTTTTCTCCCCGTCGGGTTATGAACAAGTGCAGGATGCAGCGCCCGCCGACTTTGTCTGTTATCTGCCGGATGACCGGCCCGGAGCAGTACGGCGATTTTTGGATGCCGCTCGCCCGCGGTTGGCCATTTTCGTTAAAAATGAGTTGTGGTTTGGGTATTTGCAGGAACTGCACCGGCGAGATGTGCCGGTGTTTTATGTGTCGTCCGTGTTTGGGGAACGCCATTACCTTACACGGCCATGGGCCGTGTCCCTTCTTCCATTATTGCACGGGGTAAGGGGGATTAGTTTACAGGACGAAACGTCCTGTACGGTTTTGAAGCGTCTTGGTCTGTCCCGGGTGGTCGTGACGGGAGACACGCGGGTGGATGGTGTACTGGCCGACTATGCAGCGGGGCGGGAATATGACTTTCTGAGGGTTTGGTCGGGGCAGAATGTGCTGGTGTTCGGTAGTATCTGGCCGTCAGACGAGAAAGTGTTTTTGCCATCTTTGGAGACGTTGGGGGCTTCGGGCTGGCGGTTTATTGTGGCGCCGCATGATGTGGGGGAGAGGAATGTGCAGCGACTGCTGCGCCAATTGGGCGATGGCGTGGTGCGATTTAGTGACTTGCCGGCCGGACGGGCCGAACTCACGTCTGCTGACCGTGTGGTGTTGGTGGATACGATCGGCCACTTGAAATATTTGTACCGGTATGCCACGGTCGCCTACATCGGAGGCGGCTTTCTCCGTTCGGGCATTCACAATACACTGGAGCCGGCGGTGTATGGCGTGCCTTTGATCTTCGGTCCCCGCTACGAGAAGTTTGTGGAGGCGGTGTATTTTGTGCGCAATGGCGGGGCACGGGTACTGAACTGCCGGCAGGCGGGGATAGCCCGCTGCCGGCGTCAATTTGCTCAAGCGATGGCCTGTTATTCGGACGCCGGCCAGCGGGAAGCGGCGGGGCGTGTCCTGCATGCCTACATGAATGCCGGACGGGGTGCCACGGACAAAATCCTTTCGATGCTTGAGAAATACTTGTAAATATCGAATTATGCATTTACCTTTGGTGGACAGTAGCTGTTTAGATGCTCCTATTTTATCCCTAAAAACAGGAGCACCTAAACAGTTATGGTGGGCAATGGATTATTTCTCTCTCTAATTTGGCAGTTTCTCTCCACAGATAGTTAATAGTGCGATTAAAGCGCTTTCGCTACCTTTGTCGCTATGGAAGTCGAAAATATCCTGCGAAATTTTCAAGGAAGGAAAGTGCTGGTTGTCGGCGACGTGATGTTGGATGTGTACCGCATGGGACGTGTGGACCGCATCTCTCCGGAAGCGCCGGTACCCGTCGTGTCGCTGGTTGATGTGGAAGCCCGTCTGGGAGGCGCCGCCAATGTGGCGCTCAATATCAAAACTTTGGGCGGAGAACCCGTTCTGTGTACGGTGACCGGCGATGATGAAGCCGGCAGGCGTCTCCGGGCGCTGTTGGCAGAAGCGGGAATAGACGGGCGCCGGGTCATTGCCAATGCCGGCCGGAAGACGACGGTAAAGACCCGCATATTGGCGTCCGGCCAGCAGCTGCTCCGCTTGGATGAGGAGGATACGGCGGATGTGACAGAAGACGATTCCGCGCAAATGCGACATTACATTGCCGGCTTGTGTGGCCGCCAAGAAGTTGACGCCATTGTGTTGCAGGATTATGACAAAGGCGTGCTGACGCCTGCCCTGATTGCCCATATCCGGGAGGTGGCCCGTCAACATGACATTCCCGTGGTGGTGGATCCGAAACAACGCAATTTTTGGCATTATCGCGGGGTGAGTTTGTTTAAGCCTAACTTGAAGGAGTTGGCGTATGGATTGAACCGGGATGTGCCGGTGACTCAAAGCGCATTGGATGACGCGGCCGATGAGGTGAAACATCGCCTGGGATGCCGGTATGTCGTGGTGACACTTTCGTCCAAAGGCATTTATGTCAAAGACCGTTTGGGTGAGCCGGGACAGCTTCGTGATACGGGTGCTCGCGCGGTGGCCGATGTCAGTGGTGCCGGGGATACGGTTATCAGTGTATTGGCGCTGGGCATGGCATCAGAGATTCCTTTGCAGGCGGCCGTTGATCTGGCCAATCGGGCCGCAGGGATTGTGTGCGGCAAACTGGGCGTGGCGCCCGTTTATGCGGAAGAATTGCGGGGCGCTGATGCATCTTCAGACGAATAGCCGGCGTGGGCGCGTGATAAAATTTGCTGCCGGGCACCGGAAAAGGAAAAAATTAATGGCATTTGCCATTTAATAACGCCCAAGGTACTATCTTTGGGACTGGCTGAATCAGAATTGTTCACTAAATCGAATTTCACGATGAAAATTAACTTTACTCGAGGCTTATTGGCCGCGCTGGCCATAGTCTTTGCAAGCTCACTGGTGGCGCAACCTAACTGGACCTACATTTGGGGTGGGCCAAACAGTACGGGATCGGAGTACGACAACTCTACCTTTAACGGGGGCATGAATGATTGGACGACGCAAGGTCTTGAATGCAAAGTTCAGGATAGTGTCGCCAATGCCGTCTGGGTGTGGAATCCGGATGGTATTTTGGTGCCAAAGGGGGCATATTGGCTTGATGCACGCGCCTTGGCTTCGCCAACTGCTAGTAACGGGACAGTAGGGTTTAACTCCGACTACCTGGACAATTTCGGGATGCAGGACTCTTTTGGGATTGGGCCCGCACCGGCTCCTCAGAAGAGTGTGTTGACCTCGCCTTCGATTGATTGCTCCGGTGAGCCCGATGTGGCGGTTTTCTTTTACCAGAGCTACCGGAATTTTGAAGCAACTCCATACATTGAGGTAAGTAATGATGGCGGCAATAGCTGGGATCGTTATGAGATTTATGCTAATCAAAACATAGGCCTTAATGAATGGTCCGGCGCGGATTCCTGGAGGTATGTTGTTATATCACCGACGGCGGGCAATCAGCCCGATGTAAGGATCCGTTTCGTATGGGATGGGTATTACTACTTTTGGATAATAGATGATGTGGCGCTTGTTCGTCCTCCGGCTTTGGATGTAGCTGTGTTTGATTATATTGTGCCCGCCTCAAGCTTTGCGCAGCCACAGCTGACCGGGGTGGATTGTGATATAATGGGTTTTCGCTGTCGTGTCAGAAATATGGCATATAATACCGTAAACAATGTAACTGTCAAGGCTGAGGTATTGGACGAAGATAGCACAGTGTTATTCTCAACGGATACGCTTATCGCCGAATTTCGTGATACGGTTTCGAATGACACGATTGATTTCTCTGAGACATGGGCGCCGGTGAATGAGCAAGGTGTGTACACTGTCAGGTACACCATCAGCGCGGATAGTTCAAATGGAGAAGAATTTTATTCCGAAGATAATAGTCTTGAAGGTATATATGTAGTGACCGATCGTACTTTCGCTAAATGGCATTCCTACGGCTTTCATCCGTATCCTTTAATTGCTCCCACTTCTTTTTTGGCACTTGGGTCGTATTATAATGTGTGTGAGCCCAACACTGATGGACTAGAAGTGGCGATTGATACGGTATTATTTGAGGTGGCTCCTGTAGTAGGATTTCCTCCGAATCAAACGCTGGAAAGGACAATTGAACTGCACATAAAAAAGGTAATAGATCCTACCAAGCGTTATCCGAATAATGGGCAATTGACCTCTTCCTTGCTGGAAAATGATGGCCCTGATAAAGGATGGGAATTTGTGTCCTATTCGGAGTACACCCTCACGGATCCTGTTGATGTGACTGAGGTCGCCATTACTGATTTTTTGAATGTAGATGGAGACCCAACCGAAGCGAAGCTGGACGCTAACCATGAGTATCTATTGATTTTCAATACTACGGCCAATGGAAATTCATTGGGGCTGTCTATTGCTTATTCGGATGATGCGCCTTTTTATATTGGCGGCGGTCTCATTGTTAGAGATGGCCATGTAGCGGCCTACTGGGGTGGTTCTCCCGGTGATGCTCCCAACTTTATTATTAAGTTGAAAATCCTGGTAGATACCAAGCTGCCCAAGCTGGCGGATAATGTGCTTGAAATCATGCCGAATCCGGTCACAAACGGCCGCTTGCGTTTCAAGATGGATTTTGACAATCCGACTGATGTGGCTTATGCAGTGGCTACCATGCACGGAAGCCTGATCTCTACCGGCCATGTGGATGGCGTGCGTCAGCAAGTAGAGACGGTGGATGTCTCCCATCTGGCCGCAGGAGAATATTTGCTCCGCATACAGACTAAAGACGGTGTAGCTACCAAGTCTTTTGTAGTGGTGAAGTAAGCCTGTTTTCTTGCTTTGCCCGAAGTGCTCCGCCAACCGGCGGAGCACTTTTTTTATGGTAACTGCTTTGGGGCCCGCTGTTTTTGTGCTAATAACAGGCGCAGCTAAACAGTTACGTTTTTTTGTAACTGTTTAGGTACCCGCTGTTTTTGCGCTAAAATGCCCTTTTTGCCCCTGTTTTTGCAAAAATTTTCTCACGTAGCGCTGCTACGCATCGAAAATTTTCGCTTCAACAGGAACAAAAATGCCTATTTTATCCCTAAAAACAGGAGCACCTAAACAGTTACGTTTTTTTTATGTACTCAGGTGACGCGCAGCTTGGAGGAGTGTTTGAAGACGGGGACTTTTTGGTGCCTGAAAAAGCCGGTCGGTAGGCCCTTGCTCAACAATCTGACCGTCGTCCAGGACAATGCATCGGGTGGTAAAGCGCCTGATGATGGCCGGTTCGTGACTGATGATTACCAGTGCCCGCTCACCGGTAAAAACTCGCAATAAATGGCTCAGGATGTCATAGGCCACCGGTTTTTCCAACCCGGTGGTGGCTTCATCCAATAAAAGAATGCGCGGATTGGCGGCAAGGGCTTTGGCGATGGCTACCCGCTGCTGTTGGCCGCCGGACAACTCCCCGGGCAGCCGGTAGAGCAGGTCATCGTCCAGCCCCATCCGCCTGAGTAAGGTCTTTGCCACTGCCGCCGGATTGTCGCCGTGTATGTTGTACCGTACGATATCCGCCACCGCTGTAAGTACCGGCAGTGGCGGCACCAGGGATGCCGGTGCATTTTGAAATACCATTTGGATGCGGGCCGGCGGGCATGTGGAGCTGATTGTGCCTTCGTCGGGGGGAAGAATGCCGGCAATCAACTGAGCCAGTGTGCTTTTGCCGGATCCGGTCCGGCCCATGATGCCGATGGTGTCACCCGGATAGAGGCTCAAGTTGATGTCTCGCAAGACT
>JALVEF010000548.1 GCA_027031185.1 Saprospiraceae bacterium | reverse complement strand
TTTTTAGGGATAAAATAGGCATTTTTGTGCCTACCGAAGCTAAAATTTTCGATGTGTAGCAGCGCTACATGAGAAAATTTTGGCAAAGGTAGGTGCAAAAAGGGCATTTTAGCACAAAAACAGCGGGGACCTAAACAGTTACTAATTTTTAATTAAACCAGGTCTTTGGCGACAGCCCACACTTCCGGATAGAAATGCCACGGGGCAGCTTCCTCTGTCCGGCGTGCGGCACGCCACAATAGCTTGCGACGTGCTGCCACCGGGAAGCCGACAAATACACGCCGCAGCAAAGGTAATACCCGGACAAAAGCCTCCGGTGACAAGGACATCACCCAGGCATTGACCGCCCGCCACATGGCGTCATAGTGCAAAAGCAAGCGCCCGTTGCGCCCTATAAAACCTTCCAGCCAACGCACGGCGGCGTAGCTGTCTTGTGCAGGTGACAAGTGATATCCAAACCGGGCCAGGACTACCGGCAGTGTTACTTGCTTTTGGGAAAATAACAGCTGAAACACAGCTCCCACAAAAAACGGTGTATGGTTCGGCGATTCTGTCACCAACCGGAGCGCTTCAAACCAAGACTCCAGCCATTTCGCTCGCCCGGACTCCAGTAGCGCCCGGTGCATCCCCGACAGCAATTGGAATTTCTCTTCCGCCGTGCCATCCCCAACTCCGGCGGCAGCGACGGGCAAGAGAGAAAACATGCGCGGGCAAACCACCTCAATCAGCCCGTTGAGCTCCTTGGCCGGTAATTGGCGGATGGAACCGTAACGCAGTAAGCCGAATATCCCGGGCAAGACTTCCATCATAAACCAGACATCGGGAGAAACGGCCAATGCATTGCGCAAGGCGGCACTTGCCGCGGCGGCAGCGCGAGGCAATCCGGCAAAGAGGCTTTGCTCAAAAAGTGCTGCTATCTCTACCGGTTGCGGCGATAGGGTCAGCCGGTGGAGCACATGGTTTTCCGCCGCTTCGGCGATGGTCCGCCCCCACATACCGGCCTCCACCACACGCACCATATAATCGGGCTTCCAGTGCAGGCTCCAGTACTCGGCAAAACTACCTACCGCCCCGCGCGGGCCTTTCAGACGATGGCCCCAGGGAATGTCCAGCAGCAACAGACTATGCAGCAGGCGACTGGCTTCGAGATGGGAAGGGAGGCGCAGATCCAACTGCTTTTGCTGCCTGCCGGTGGCATGAAATACCTTGGTCAGTCTGGCCCGCTTGATTCGGGCCATCAGGTCGCGCTGCAATGGGGTGGCCACCTGAGTAGGCGGCACTTTCCCCTGTTTGTTGCCGGTGTGCATCAAGCGGTGGATAAGTGCCCATTTGGCATCATTGCCCCCGCAAAAGACCGCCAGTGCAGCATGCTCCAACTCACGAAGTCCCGGGAGTCCCAAATTGCGAAGTCCTGCCAAATTTTCCGCCAGCCGCACGGCGGCGATGGTATCCGGTGCGCTGACAGACAAGTCCTGGCGACGCATTAGACGCGCCGCCCTGGCCATCCAATAAATGGTCGCTTTTCCCTTGTGCCTGAAAAGCAGGTCATACCATACCGGGGACGAAATGCCCGCGCCGTATTGGTGCCGTGTCAAGCGGTCGTAGTTCCAGGGCACCCAGACCGCATCCGTTTTATGCCGGGATTTCAGACTTTTGAGCAAGCGCTCATCCTCCTCCGGTGCAAAGCCGTCTAACTCCTCCAACGCGGGCAGGTGCCAGGCGCCACACACTACGGCAATATTTTGGTATCCGTCGCGGTGAGCGCGACGGATAGTCCGGCGCATATAGGCTTCGCGGTAGCTGGTTTCAGGTGATACATAGGGCTGTGCACGGCGAAGTGCGGTGATCATCCGGCTGATTTTTTCAAACCGGTCCGCCGTTGGTTTGTGCTCGAAGCTGACTTCCCACCATCGCTCCACATCCTCATAGCCGGCCAGGCGTGCCATCGTACCAAGCGGATCCTGTTGTATCAATTGCAGACCGGAATCATTAGCCGGCGGGGGAAAGTGTGATGAGGACGTCCCGTTGTCTTGTTGTTCCGCCAGTTCAAAGTGCAGTGCCTGAGGCAAATCCATGCAGCGGACCGGGATGTTTTTTTTCAGACCGAACCGGAGGGCCACCCATTCCGGCGAAAACGAGGTAAACGGATAGAAGGCGGCCACGTCGGGTTGCTTGCGCCGGAAAATCAAAACAGCGACCGGAGGTCGCAATCTCTTATCTGCCGCAACGGGCAGGACATCGGCGGCGTCGGCGGGCATTTCGAGCAAGATGCAGTCGGGCTGTTGGCGGCGGAGCGCTTCCAGCAGGGCGCGTGCCGACCCCGGCCCGTGGTGCCGGATTCCGTAAAACCGCGTTGTCGGGATAGGATGCTCCACTATGCACCACTTTCCAAATACCGGATGGCCAGTTCATATCCCCGCAAACCCAGACCGGCGATGGTACCAGTGCAGCGCGAGGCCAGATAAGTAAAATGCCGGAAGTTTTCGCGCCGGTAGATGTTGGAAATATGCACTTCGATGACGGGAACGGATACGGCGGTGACGGCATCGGCGATGCCGATAGAGGTATGCGAATAAGCCGCGGCGTTGAGTACTAATCCGTGATACTTTCCGTCCGCCTGTTGGATGGTGTCAATGATTTCGCCTTCGATGTTGCTTTGGAAATAATCAATGCGATGGTTGGGAAAAAGCCGCCGCAGGGCTTCCAGGTATTCTTCGAAGGATGTACGCCCGTACAACTCCGGCTGCCGCTTGCCGAGCAGGTTCAGATTTGGGCCGTTGATGATCAAAAATTGCATAGCGGATAAAGGTCAATTGGCCACTACGGACAAAAAGTGCAAGCGGACCAACTGTATTTCCTCGTAAGTGATATCTTCGGGGGCCAACTCATCGTAGGCGGCATCCAGATCATCGTTTTCGGCGGACATAAAATAGTCCATAATTTCTTCGACGACGTCATCGTCAATCTTTTCGTGGATATAGTAGGAGATATCAATTTTGGAACCGGACTGGATGATTTTGTACATTTCTTCGAGGAGGTCCTCCATGGTGAGATTATTGGTAGATGCGATATCTTCCAGGGGAAGGCGTCTGTCCACGCCTTCGATGATGTGTATTTTCAGCTTGGAGCGAATAGAGGTGGCACGTACATAGATGTCTTCGGGGCGTTCGATTTCATTTTCGTCAATGTACTTTTGGATCAAGTCCAAAAACGGCTTGGCGTACTTTTTGGCCTTGCCGCTGCTCACGCCGGAGATCTGCTTGATCTCTTCCATTGTGATGGGATACTGTGTAGCCATTTCTTCCAGGGAATTTTCCTGAAAGATGACGTAGGGCGGCAGGCCAAGCCGCTTGGCCTCGGACTTGCGCAGGTCAAGCAGGAGAGCAAACAAAGTCTTGTCCAGCGCATCCACCTTGACATTGTTTTGGACCGGAATATCGTCATAGTTGATATTGAGGGGGATTTGGATGGGATGCGGCTCGGCCAAAAACTGACGGCCCTTGTCCGTAAGTTTGATGACGCCGTATTTTTCGATATCCTTGCAGAGGAGTTTGCGCAAGAGGGCCTGCCGGATAATGGAGTTCCAAAAACTCTTGTCCTGCTCTTTGCCGGCACCGAAGTACTTGTAAGTATTGAAGCCGTAATCCTTGATCTCTTTTGTCAGCTCACCGGTGATAAACTCAACGACCAACTTGATGCGGTAGTTTTCTTTGATTTCGCGGATGGCTTCTAGGGCGATGACCATCTCATTTTGGACTTCTTGTTTGTCGCGTGGATACTTGCAGTTGTCGCACATATCGCCGCACTTGTCTTCGTGGAAGTCTTCCCCGAAATAGTGGAGCAAGAACTGCCGGCGACAGGTGGCGATTTCGGAATAGGCCATCATATCCTGGAGCAGGAGTGCGCCCATCTCACGCTCGGCGAGTGGTTTGTCGCGCAGAAACTTTTCGACGCGCAGGATATCCTTGTACGAATAATACGCGACGCAATGCCCGGCGAGGCCGTCACGGCCGGCGCGACCCGTTTCCTGATAGTAGTTTTCGATGCTCTTGGGGATGTCATAATGAATGACAAAACGGACATCGGGCTTGTCAATGCCCATGCCGAAGGCGATGGTAGCGACGATGACATCCACTTGTTCTTTGAGGAAGTCGTCCTGTGCTTTGGTGCGCGTTTTGGGATCCAGGCCGGCGTGATAGGCGACGGCATTGACGTCATTGGTGTTGAGAAACTTGGCAATGTCTTCGGTCGTCTTGCGATTCTGGACATAAATAATGCCCGATCTCCCCGGAGCCTGTTGTTTGATAAATTTCAGGATGCTCTTTAAGGTATCATCTTTTTTGCCTTTGGGGCGGACTTCATAAAAGAGATTGTGCCGGTTGAAAGAAGAGACGAAAATTTGGGGATCACGCATCTGCAAGTTGCGGATGATATCAGATTTGACCTTCGGTGTGGCGGTAGCAGTCAGGGCGATAATGGGGATTTCCGAGTTGATGCGGTCCAGCATATAGCGGATTTTGCGATACTCAGGGCGGAAATCATGTCCCCATTCGGAAATACAATGCGCCTCGTCCACCGCGATGAAGGAGATATTGGAATTGGCAAAAAATTCCAAATTTTCCTCTTTGGTGAGTGTTTCGGGGGCCACGTACAGTAGCTTGGTGACACCGGTGGTGATACCGTGGCGGACAGCGCGAATTTGAGTTTTATTGAGGGAGGAATTGAGAAAGTGGGCGACATCGCTGTTTTCATTATTGCCGCGGATAGAGTCCACCTGGTTTTTCATCAATGCGATGAGTGGGGAGACCACGATGGCCGTGCCGTCAAGCATTAAGGCCGGCAACTGATAGCAGAGAGATTTGCCACCACCGGTCGGCATGATGACAAAGGTATCCTTGCCGTTCAGGATACTGCGGATGATCTCCTCCTGATGCAGCTTAAAGTTGTCGAATCCGAAAAAGTGCTTCAAAGCCTTTTTCAAGTCATATTTCTCTTTCACCAGCGTCACGTTCTCTTTACTTTCCGTAGTCACGTAGTTCTCACTTTTCCGTAACTGATTAAGTGCTCCTGTTTTTAGCGCAAAAACAGCGGGTACCTAAACAGTTACCACTTTTCATCAGTGGATAGCGTTTTCACACAGCAAGCTCCAACTGCCGGACCTGAAGGTCCCAAAGTACCGGAGGGCAGGCCCTCCGAGAGCCGTCCCGCTGCCGGGAAGCAGTACGCACGAAGACCGCCGGAAGCGCCGGACATGCGCCAAAAAGCACCAAAGACACATAAGCGGCACAAAAATGCGTTAATTTGCGCCGCAAAACCGGAGAGAAGGTGCCGCAATCAAGCCGGCTTCTCCGTGCAAACGGAGAAAAGTTGTCCGAAAGCAACCATCCGGGAGGCCGTTGATTATTGCCATAAAGCCGGTGTTCCCGAATAGGCACTCCAAAAATACAAAAAAAGAATGAAAAATGGCGAGATAATAGAAAAAATCGCAAAAGAAACGCTTGAAATAGAGGCGGAGACCCTCCGTGGACTCCCATCTGCCATTGGGCCGGCGTTCAAATCGGCTGTGCAAGCCATATTTGATGCAAAAGGCCGCGTCATCGTGACCGGCGTCGGCAAAACAGCCATTATCGGCCAGAAAGTGGTGGCTACACTCAACTCCACCGGCACGCCCGCTGTATTTATGCATGCCGCCGATGCTATCCATGGCGACCTGGGTATCATCCAAAAGGGAGATATTTTGCTCTGCATCTCCAAAAGCGGCAACACACCTGAAATAAAACTCCTCCTGTCCTTTATCAAAAACCTGGGCATCCCGACCATCGGATTGGTATGTAATGAGGACTCCTACCTGGCCCGGATGGCCACCTACCCCGTCATCGTACCCGTCAAACGGGAAGCCGACCCCAACAATCTGGCACCCACGGCGTCCACCACCGCTCAACTGGCCATGGGTGATGCGATGGCGACAGCCCTGCTGGCCCTGCGCGGATTTACACCGGAAGATTTCGCGCAATTCCACCCCGGCGGCACCATCGGCAAGCAGCTTTACCTCCGGGTCCGGGATTTGGCCGAACGCAACGAGACACCTGCCGTACAAGAGCAGGATCCCATCCGTCGCGTCATCATTGAAATAACTTCCAAGCGGCTGGGGGCCACGGCCGTACTCAATGGCAACGGCGAGTTGACCGGCATTATCACGGACGGTGATTTGCGCCGAATGCTGGAAGCCGGACACGAAATAAACCGCCTGCAAGCCCGGGACATCATGACCCAAAAGCCTA
>JALVEF010000547.1 GCA_027031185.1 Saprospiraceae bacterium | reverse complement strand
TTACGGTTTGATGGTCCAAAGGTCCAAGGTCAAAGGTAAACGGACTCAACGTGAAAATGCCTGAATGACGTTGACCGTTTTAACTAAGTGTTTACTTTTGGTTTGACACTTTTTGTTTGAAGTTTCTCTAACTGGGTTAGAGTTGGTTTGGGTTCGGCGTCCGTGCAAAGATACAACTTTTCAAAAGCCATTGGCGTCATCCTTTTTAAACTACTGTGTGGCTTTTCATAGTTGTATAGTTGTACAAATCGGTCAACGGCTTTGACGAGTTGGGGGAAAGAGTTTATGGACCAATGGTGCAGGTAGTTGTTTTTCATGACTCCATTGAGACGTTCGACGATTCCGTTTTCCCAGGGATATTTGCACATACTGTTTTTTATACCCACTTGAGCGGTTAGTTCGATAAAATCTTTGGCAAAGTATTGGCCGCCTCCATCAGAGTGAAAGATGGCTCCTTTTAGAGAGAGACCGTCTTTGCGGCGGGTTCGGATAGCTTTGCGTAGAGCAGGCAGAGTAGTGTGTGCAGTACTGAGACGTTTGGAGACTTGATGCCCAACGATGCGTCTTGAGTAGCAGTCAATGATAAGTGTGATGAAGCAGAAAACCCCTTGAACTTCGAAGAAGGTAATGTCGCTTTGATATGCTTGATTAACCCGGGTAATTTGAAGATCTTTCAAGAGATTGTCAAAGCGGATGACTCCTCTGCTATCTGTTGTTTTCCAAGGCTTTATGGGCCTTTTACGAGATAGGTTGAGTTCTTTGCAGAACTGCTCAAAGGCGTCCCTTCCCATACGCAGGGGCCGGAGTTTGTAGTACATATCCCTACAGCCCATAGTAGGGTGATCTTCTCGAATCTCGAAGATTAAAACTTCAAGATAAGCGCGTTCTTCCATTTTCATAGCGTATCGTTTTTGCCATTGATAAAAGGCTTGCTTGGTGATTTTGAGAGCTGCAAAGAGCCTTTTGAGCGGGAAAGACAGGCGTTTACGCCTTTGCCAAAAATCCAGCATCGTCATGTGGAAAAGTTTTTTTTTATGTCGATGCCATAGTGTTCTTCGGCCATTTCGATCAGGCGCTTCAAAAAGTCAATCTCAACTTGTTTTTCGCCGATGGTCTTATAGGCGTGGTTAAGCTCCTCTTTCAGTCGTATAAGTCTCCTGGTATCGCTTTCATCTTCGATTATAAGACGTTTTTTCCGGCCCTTTTGCGCGTTCTGGCCGTACTTATTGATCCAGCGATAAATGCTTGTTAAGCTGACCTGGTACTCTTTGCTAATTTCAGAAGGGCGCGTTTTCCCTTTTTCAATTTCCTTGACTTTCTTGCGCTTGAAAGACTCGCTGAAACAACGGCGTTTTCGTTCTTCCGCGGTAAGGTTGAACTTGTCTGTTGCCTTCATGGTTGAAAGGTTTTGTTGCAAAAAAAGGTGAATTTTAACTTATTTTGCGGTCAACCTATTTCAGGCATTGACAACGCTTGATTCGACAAGCGCTTGCACTGAGCGATGCCCTGAGTGCAATGGTGAGCCTGCCGAACCACCTGTCGAAGGACCTGTCGAAGTGCATCACAAGTCGCGTTGATAGGGTAGGAACGGTTTGCGGCCCCGCACTTACTTGCGTTGCCGGATTTTGGCTTTGGTCCTTCCGCTTATGCTATTTGCAGGATAAGCGCTATATCACTCCGCTTTGATGGGCAAGTAAGCGCGGGAGCCCCGCACTTACTTGCTTTTCAGGATTTTAGCTTTGGTCCTTCCGCATAGGCCTTTTGGCAAGATGAGCGCTATATCACTCCGCTTTGATGGGCAAGTAAGTGCGGGAAAACACAAAAAAGGCCGGGCCAAAGAAAATTTGGTTTACTCACACGCCGCGTATTTGTTAGAGTGGACTCAATTTGCTCCAAAACCCTATCTTCACGGGAAAATAGATAAGGAAAATTATTCTCATTACTAAATATTTGTCCAATGAAAGCGAAAGCTATTCGATTGTTGCGCGCGATGCGCTATTCTCTGATTCTTTTCTTCTGCGGTGCAGCCGCACATTTGCCGGGCCAGGTGACGGTCAGTCTCGATTTGGTGGCTTCGGGCTTTGACTCGCCCACCGACCTGGCCTTTACCGGTGACGGGCGGGTCTTTGTATGTGAGCGTGCCGGTTTGATTCGCATCGTGATGCCGGACGGGACCATATTGGACCCGCCGTTTTTGAACATTACCGACAGCGTCAAGTCTTGTGGAGGCAACTGTGAAGTGGGACTGATGGGCATGGCCTTTGATCCCGATTTTGCGACCAACGGGTATTTCTACGTGACCTATACCAGCCGCATAGACTGGGGAGCCAATCCGTGGAATGCGACCATGCGGCTGTCACGTTTCAAGGTGAATCCGCTGAATCCCAATCAGGCGGATAAGGCTTCCGAAACGATAGTGATGGAGGTGTATGAGCCGTTTCTCAACCACAACGGCGGCTGTGTCCGCTTCGGGCCGGACGGCTACCTGTACGTGGGCTGGGGTGACGGCGGCTTTGCGGACGTGGATCATCCCGACCCGTACTACAACGCCCAAAACACCCAAAAGCTATTGGGCAAGATACTGCGCATTGACGTGAGCCAATTGCCGTACACGATCCCGCCGGACAATCCGTTTGTCGGTGACTCCACCGTACTCGACGAGATTTGGGCACTGGGCGTGCGCAATCCGTGGAAATTCAGCTTTGACCGGGAGACGGGCGACTTCTGGATGGGTGATGTACAGCACGAGGCGCAGGAAGAAATTGACTATGTGCCGGCTGACAGTACCGGCGGCCAAAACTTCGGCTGGAAGTGCTATGAGGGCAATTTGGTCTTTGATACGACAGGATGTCCGCCGGTGACGGGTACACTCACCTTTCCCGTGCATACGTACAATCACTTTGGCGATGATATTTGCTTTTCGGTGACCGGCGGTGCGGTCTATCGCGGGCCGGCGTCCGATTTGTACGGCTATTATGTGTATGGCGACTATTGTCGTGAATTTATCGGCGGGCTGAAGCCGGACGGCCAGGGCGGCTGGATCAGTGATACGCTGGCCTTTACGCCGAATATTTACATCAGCACCATTGCCGAAAGTCCGGATCATGACCTGTACCTGCTCCATTTCGGCTATGGCAATCCGGGCACCGGTAAGCTTTACAAGATCACGACACCGTGCATGTCTTTCAGTGCGCAGGCCGGTGTCACGGATTCCATCGGCTGTGCGAATGTCTGCACAGGGCGCGTGCTGGTCACGGCGGCCACGTCCAATGGGGCGGACTTTGCGCTGGATTGGGCCGGTACGACGTATGACTTCGCCGATAGCGTGGAAATTGAATCGTTGTGCCCGGGTACCTATCCCTTTGTCGTGACGGATTCGTTGGGTTGTAGCCTGGCCGACAGCATCGTCCTGACGGCGGCCTTTCCCGCACCCGTGGTCGAAGTGGATTCCGCCGGTGACCTGCTCCGCGTCACGGTGGACAGCTTTGCCGCGTATCAATGGTTGCAAGACGGGGATACCATCCCTGGTGCGACGGGGCCGGAGCTAATGCCACAGGATACGGCTTATTATTCGGTAATGGTCACAGATGCCAATGGCTGTACGGCCGTGTCTGATTCGATCAAGTTTTCGCCGCTGATGGCGGCGATAGGTTTGGAAGCGGGTGTGCGCCTGTCGGTGCGACCCAATCCGACGACAGGGCCTTTGGCGGTGGTTGTGCGCAGTCCGGCACCTAAAACGCTCTACCTATCCGTGTGGGATGCTGCCGGCCGCCTTCGACAGCGCTTCCCGCCGGTACGGGTAGCGGGAGACAAGACGATCCCGTTGGATTTGCGGGCGTATGCGGGGCAGTCGGTGTGGCTGGTCTGCCGGTTGGGAGCCCGGCAATGGGTGCACCAGGTCTTCGTCCGCTGATTGGTGCGTGTCGTACGCCGGACGGGCGTCCGGCGTACGACACGCGGGCGGGAATGCCCGCCCTCCAAAAACCGCCCCGGTTTTTGGGGATGGTGTAGCGGTTTAACGGTGTAGCGGTTTAACGGTATATCGGTATATCGGTATATCGGTTCTTCGATTCCCGAGCTTACTCTCACTCGAACTACTTTTTGGAGTGGACGAAAAAATGTAACTGGTTAGGTGCTCCTGTTTTTAGGGACAAAAAGGCCATTTTAGCGCAAAAACAAGGGGTGCCTAAACAGTTACGAAAAAATTTAATTCACCGACCGACGTTTTGAAGGCGACACTTTACCCTCAACCCAAACACGCTTCATCTATGAAATATCTCTTTACCCTGCTGTTGTTATTGGGCATTTCGATTGGGGCCATCGCCCAGGATGCCGACCATGTCGAACTGGTCAAGGCCGAGAAACGTGCCGCTGCCTTCAAGATACAGGCGCGCGGCAATACCCAGGCGCGCGGCTTCGACGTCGGTCACCAACGCCTCGACCTGCAGGTGGACCCGGCCGTCAACCTCGTCACCGGAACGGTGACAACCACTTTTCGCGTTACGCAAGACAGTCTGACACAGGTTGTTCTCGACTTGGAGGATGCACTTACCGTGGACTCCATCACCTATCAGGGCAATGCCGTGTCTTTTACGCATCAGGGGGGCAAGATTACCATCAACCTGCCGGCATCGCTCCCGCTCGATGCGGTGGCACAGGTGGCCATTCAGTATCACGGTACCCCGCCCGGCAGTGGCTTTGGCTCCTTCGTGCAGTCCGATCACAATGGGGCGCCCATCATCTGGACGCTGTCCGAGCCTTATGGCGCCGATGACTGGTGGCCCTGTAAGCAAGATCTGGTGGACAAGATTGACTCGCTTGACGTGCTGGTCACTGTACCGTCCGGCAATCTCGTCGCCGGCAACGGCCTGCTGGTGGAGCAGACGGAGCAAAACGGCATGGCTACTTTCCATTGGAAGCATCGCTACCCGATTCCGACCTATCTCGTAGCCTTTGCCGTGACCAATTATGTCCCGTACACCGACACGGTCGCATCCGACTCCGGAGATATTGTCATGCTCAACTACGTCTATCCCGAGAGTCTCAACAGTGCCCAGACCGGCACGGCCAATCTGGTCAGTGTGATGCAGCTGTACAATGACCTGTTTGGCGTCTATCCCTACTGGAAAGAAAAATACGGCCATGCCCAGTTTGGCTGGGGCGGCGGGATGGAGCACACGACGATGACGTTTGCGGTGAGCTTTAGCCACGGCCTGCTGTCACACGAACTGGCGCACCAGTGGTTTGGCGATGCCGTCACCTGCGGCAGTTGGGAGGATATCTGGCTCAACGAGGGCTTTGCCACTTACCTGGAAGGCCTGACCTACGAGCACGGCCTGGGCAGTGCCGATTTCAGCGACTGGCTGGTCAACAAGATTAACACGGTCATCTCGCAGCCGGGCGGTTCGGTCAAGGTAGATGATACGACCAGTGTCGGGCGCATATTCAGCTGGCGCCTGTCTTACAGCAAGGGGGCGATGGTGCTGCACATGCTTCGCTGGGTATTGGGCGACGACGCCTTCTTTCAGGGCATCCGTGACTATCTCAATGACCCGCAACTCCGCTTCGGCTTTGCCACCACGGCCGATCTCAAGGCCCATCTCGAAGCCGCATCCGGCAAAGATCTGACGGACTTTTTCGATTCCTGGTACAGCGGCGAAGGCTATCCGATTTACAGCATCATCTGGGAGCAGACGCCGGACAATGTGCTCCATGTCAACATCTTGCAGGCCCAGTCCGTACCGGCATCCTATTTCAAAATGCCCGTGCCCTTGCGCGCCATCGGCCCCGGTTTCAGCCAGGATCTGGTCTTCCAAAACGACGCCGACGATCAGTATTTTACCGCCCAGCTGCCCGGTCCGGTGACCGAACTGCAGTTTGACCCCGACCATTGGCTCGTGGCTGAAGCTACCATCACGCAGGGGCCGGTGGCCGTGGATCCGGTACCGGAACAGGCCCGTCTGACCGTGACGCCCAATCCCGCCTGGGACCGCGTGCGTTTCTCCGGCGAGGCCGGCGGCCTCGTGATCATCACGGATATCGCCGGGCGTCAGCTGGCGCGCCTGCGCAAGCCCCGTAGCACGGCGGTGTGGTGGGAGCCGGCCGGACGGCCGGAAGGGCTGTACATTTGGCGCTTGGTGCAGAACGGCCGCGTCCTGGATGCGGGAAAACTAGTGATCAATTAAAAATTAAAGTAACTGTTTAGGTGCTCCTGTTTTTAGGGATAAAATAGGCATTTTTGTGCCTACCGAAGCTAAAATTTTCGATGTGTAGCAGCGCTACATGAGAAAATTTTGGCA
>JALVEF010000546.1 GCA_027031185.1 Saprospiraceae bacterium | reverse complement strand
ATTTTAGCGCAAAAACAAGGGGTGCTCAAACAGTTACAAGGCAAAAACAGGGGCAAAAAGGCCATTTTAGCGCAAAAACAGCGGGTACCTAAACAGTTACCCCAAATTAATGACCGGAGATGAGCTTTCAGATAAGCCCCAATGAAGTCCCGTAGGGACGCAACCTTTGTAGTAGCCAAAAGTCCCACCCACAAATCAAGCTCCGTAGGAGCGAAACTTGTCAAACCGCGCATTCCCAGGTCTGTTCCAAACCTGTTTCTAACGGGTATATATGGTGCCGTGTCCTTAGAAAGGATAGCCGTTGGCTTCAATGACGGCCTTGGCCACTTTGCGGCGCATTTCCTTGATGTTGACGGTGGGATACTTGGTATAACGCTTGACCCCCATCAAGAAAGTTTTGAGCAGGTCGCCTTCATTAAATGAGGCAACGGCGTCCCTGGCTATTTTGGCCATGGCATCATTGTAATCATAGAACAGGGCCTTGAGTACCGCGTCATAGACGTCTTGCGGTTGCTTGCCCTTGCCGGTAGCAGCTAATTTTTCTACGCGCAAAAGCGTGGATTCGGCGATGAAAGTAAGGATCATCATATCCGCCACGTTCATCAGGATTTCCTGCTCATGCTCCAGATTCAGCTCCTTGTCCATTTGTTTTTTGGCGGCGGCGCCCGCCACCATCAAGATGAGCTTTTTGAAGTTTTTCAAAGCTTTGCGCTCCTGACCAAAGGTGCCTTGCGGTGTATCAAACGCCGGCATGGACGCCAGTTCTTTTTGTACTTCCCAGGCTGGTCCCACGATGTCAAGTTTGCCCTTCATGGCGCGCTTGAGCAGCATATCCACCATCAGCAGGCGGTTGATCTCGTTGGTCCCTTCAAAGATGCGATTGATGCGGGCATCGCGGTAGGCGCGGGCGGCGGGAAATTCTTCCGAATATCCGATGCCGCCGTGGATCTGTACGGTCTCATCCACGACATAGTCGAGTGCTTCGGAAGCATACACCTTGATAATGGAGCACTCAATGGCATATTCTTCGGCGGCGACGCGTTTGGCCTCGGCATAAGACATGCCCTGCTCTTTGAGTTCGTGCTCCATCAATTGGAGCATATTGGAAATGCGGAAATTGGCGCTCTCGGACGCAAAGTTGCGGATGGCCTGCTCGGCCAGTTTGTATTGGATGGCACCAAATGAGGCAATCGGCACGCCAAACTGGACGCGTTCGTTGGCATATTGGGCAGAGAGTGAATGGCTGCGGATGGCGCCGCTCAAGGTCAGTTGGCCGAGTTTGAGCCGGCCGATATTGAGGACATTGAAAGCGATGAGATGGCCTTTGCCGATTTCACCCAGGACATTTTCTTTGGGGATTTTCACATTGTCAAAAAAGACCTGGCGCGTGGAAGAACCCTTGATACCCATTTTTTCTTCTTCCGCACCAAAGGTAAGCCCCTCGGCTCCGCGCTCCACCAGGAAGCCGGTGAATTTTTCGCCATCTACTTTGGCGAACACCGTAAACAAATCCGCAAAGCCGGCATTGGTGATCCACATTTTTTGTCCGTTTAGGATCCAGTGTTGGCCGTCTTCGGACAGTACGGCGGTGGTCTTGGCGGCCAGGGCATCTGATCCGGAAGTCGGCTCCGTCAGGCAATAGGCGGCTTTGAGCTCGCCGGTGATGAGTTTGGGCAGGTACTTTTTCTTTTGCGCTTCCGTCCCGAAGTAGAGTAGGGGCAGCATGCCGATGCCGGTATGGGCGGCAAAGGAGACAATGGCACTGCCACCGCGCCCGATGGTCACGTTGATCAGCGTGTTGGTGTTGGTGTCCATCTCCATTCCGCCGTATTCGGCAGGCATGTGCGTACCCAACAGGCCCAGTTCGGCTGCTTTGTCCAGAATCTTGGGGACGATGCCGTCCTTTTGCTTTTCAATTTCCTGGATATGGGGCTCGATTTCGTTGTCCACGAAATCGTTGACCATATCGCGGATCATAAGCTGCTCTTCGTTGAAGTCCTCAGGCGTGAAGACCTCCTCAACACGGCTGTCTTTGATGATAAATTCTCCACCTTTGATGGCTGAAATTTTTTGTCCGGTGTCCATGGTTAGGTTTCTTAGTATGGTGAAAAAAAATGTGCATGTAGTCCCCCGTTCGTGCAAGCCAAATATAGAGGTTTTTCGGCAAAAGAAGTGCCGAAAAAATTGCGGCTACCCATACAGCTACAGTTGTGAAAGTGAAACGCGTACGCGGACCTTGGCCGGCAGCACAGGGCTCTCCCTAAAATGCCGTATCTTCGCGTACCAAAACGGACCATAATGGGAAGAGCATTTGAATATAGAAAGGAGCGCAAAATGAAGCGCTGGGCCAATATGGCCAAGGTCTTTACCAAGATTGGGAGAGAGATCTCAATCGCTGTGCGGGAGGGCGGGGACAACCCCGACTACAATGCGCGCCTGCGTGCTGCCATTCAGAGCGCCAAGGCCGCCAATATGCCCAAAAAGAATATTGAAAGCGCTATCAAAAAGGCCAGCGCCAAGGATGCCAAGCAGTACAACGAGGTCGTCTATGAGGGCTATGCCCCGCACGGGATTGCCGTGCTGGTGGAGACGGCTACGGATAATCCCACCCGGACCGTCGCCAATGTACGGCATATCTTTTCCAAATACGGGGGCGCACTCGGCACATCCGGTTCGGTGGACTATATGTTCCAGCGTAAGGGCGTGTTCAAAATCGCCAAAGCCGACCGTGACCTCGAAGAGTTGGAGTTGAGTCTCATTGACTATGGCTTGGAAGAAATGAAAGTGGACGAAGATGAGATTACGCTCCTGGTGGCTTTCGAAGATTTCGGCAAGATGCAAAAGGCACTCGAAGAAATGCAAATCGAGACCATTGAGCAGAAATTTGAAAGGATTCCTACCATGCTGAAATCCCTCTCGGATGCCGAAGCCGAGGATGTGATCAAGCTCCTGGACAAGATGGAAGAAGACGAAGACGTTGTCGCCGTCTATCACACCATGAACATGGAAGAATAGATGCAGGATTTTTTTTGCTTGTGTTTTTTCCCAAAACCTCTTATCTTTGCACCCTGAAAAAACGACACACTAAGGTCCGTTCGTCTAGGGGTTAGGACGCCAGGTTTTCATCCTGGTAGCACGGGTTCGAATCCCGTACGGACTGCCCGCCACAGTGGCCGCCCGGCAAGGGCGGCCACTTTTTTTGTATGGCTCCGGTTTGGGTGCCAAGATTAAAAGGAAAGTAACTGTTTAGGTGCTCCTGTTTTTAGCACAAAGTAACTGTTTAGGTGCTCCTGTTTTTAGGGATAAAATAGGCATTTTTGTTCCTGTTGAAGCGAAAATTTTTGATGCGTAGCAGCGCTACGTGAGAAAATTTTTGCAAAAACAGAGGCAAAAAGGCCATTTTAGCGCAAAAACAGCGGGTACCTAAACAGTTACAGCACAAAAACACTAAACAGTGAGTCCACTCAAAAAATACCATGCATGAGAGTAAATCAAGTTTTCTTCTGTCTGGATTTTTGATCAATTGAAGAATCGAAGAATCGTCCCGTACGTACCCCTGACACTACCATTTACCTTGGACCGTTGACCTTGGACCATCAAACCGTAAGTGCGGGGCCGTTTTTGCCGGAGTTTTTGGAGTAAGCTCAACAGCTACAAAAAAGCCGGACTTTTCAGCGTGGAGGGAGTGCTGCACCGCTTTGTCAGCCGGGCTATGGCAAATGCGATGTACCGTGCGCATTCGCAGAATGCGCAAACTTTTTATTTCTTGCGAGGCGTTTGCTAAAAAGGCGCCCGTTCGATTCACGTTGGGCATCTGTACGTCAAGGGGAAAAGTTTGCGGCGTGGCCGCCGCGAGGTTTGGCACAACGGCCAGGGGAAAGATGCCGCCCCGCTTCTAATGCAGTGACACGATCGTGCGCAACAACAACCACAGTCCAAAACTCATCAAAATAAGTCCTCCGATGCGGCGCATGTACAAAATATGGTCAGAGCGCAGGCGCCGGCTGATGAGGCGTGACAGTTTGATTTTGATTAGGTCCGTGGTGATGATTGTCCCCGAAAAACCCATGGCAAAATGCCAGAAATCCGCATTTGAATTTAGTTTGGGGCTGAGCGCGGCCATCACGCCGATCCAAAAAAGGAGCAAAAAGGGGTTCAAACTATTGACAAAGAACCCTTGCGAGAACAGTAGCAGCACATTGCCGGCGCGCAGGCGTTTTTCCGGTGTGCCTTTGGGCGTTTTGTCCCGGCTGAGCAACAGTATCAGGCCGTACACCAACAAGACGGCGCTGCCACCAAAGCCGAATACCTGGCGAAAAAGGTGATTGGCGAATATGTGCCCGGTAATATGAATACCGAAGTAGGCAAAACTCATGTACAGGAAATCGCTGATCCACACACCCGTGGAAAAATAGACCGCGGCCCGGCCGCCCTTTTCCACCGTCAGACGCAGCAGGATAAAGAAAATGGGCCCCACCAATATGCTCAATGCCAATCCTAACAAGATGCCTTCAAGCAGCATCCTTAAACACTTTTATTGGTTCGATTGGTCGAAGCCAGGAAGGAAATCCACCGGTCCTTGATGGCCCCTTTAAGGACATTGGGAAACTTGTGCTGGCCCCCCAATTTGCCCTCGTGCTCCAAAAACTCGTAAAACAAAGTCTCCGGTAGTACTACCAGCTCCGGATCTTTGAGTACGGAGCCCCGCTCGGTACGGTAGTCATCATTGAGACGCATCAATGTCTTATCAATAATTTGTCTGATTGTGGCCGGATCATTGGCCTCTTCGCCTGATTTCAGGCCTACAAACCATTTGTGAAAGAAGTAGTCGCCTCGCTTCTCTGCATACACGGTGAAGTTGGTCAGGTCCAGTCCTGTTTTTTCCCTGACTTCTTCAATGGCCATGGTCATATTGTCAATCGAAAGGTGCTCCCCGCAGATGCTCAAAAAGAGCTTGGTACGCCCGACGATGCTGATTTGGCACTTTTTGACATCTTCAAAACGGATCACATCTCCGATCTGATAGCGCCAGGCGCCGGCGGTGTTGGAGAGCAACAGGGCGTATTCCTTGCCTGCTTCCACTTCACTTACGTCCAGCACATCCCGGTCGTTGATCAGGCGGCCGTCGGCATCGTAGTGGTCGCTGTCAAATGGAATAAACTCAAAGAAAATATTGTCCTTTAAGGCCAGTGTCATGTACTGGTCTTCCACTTCTTTTTGGTAGGCGATAAAGCCCTCGGAAGCCAGATAGGTATCCACATAGATGATGGGTTTGCGCAGCAGCTTGTCAAATGTGCCGCGATAAGGACTGAAGGCGATGCCTCCGTGGACGAAGGCGCCGAGATTGGGCCAGATATCATGGATGCTTTCCAGATCGTAGCGTTTGATGATTTTGTCCAGGAGCAGATACACCCAGGACGGGATGCCCGTAATGATACCGATATCCCATTGGGGCGCCATATCTACCATTTTTTCGATGCGCTCATTCCAGTCCGAGATGCCGGATATGTCTTTGCCCGGTACATAGAGTTTGTTGAACCAAAAGGGCGTATTTTTAATGTTGATACCGCTCAGGTCACCGACGTAGAGGTTGTTTTTTTGTTCCAGAGATGAGCAGCCACCGAGGATAAAGATCTTGTGCCGGAGCAGGTGGCGGTACTTCTTTTTGGCAAAACTCCACATGATTTTGACCCCCACTTTTTGGATGGACTTGAGCATGTCTTTGGTGACGGGGACGTATTTGCTGGATCCGATGGACGTGCCGGAGGTCAGTGCAAAGTAAGAAATGTCACCCGGCCAGGCTATGTTGGGTTCGCCTTTTAGGCTCCGGTGCCACCACTGCTCATACATGGACTCGTAGTCAAATACAGGCACGGCAGCGCGGAAAGCCCCGATGACGTCTGCCTTGTGCCGGATGCCCTCAAAGTCATAAGCCCGGCCAAACTCCGTCCACTGCGCCTTGGACAGCAGCTTGGCCAATACCCGGCGCTGCTTCTCTATCGGCGTCAGCTGGGGCAGCAGTTTTTGGTGGAGCTTCATGTTGACCTGTTAGTGGGGCAAAGGTAGCAATTTACCCTTTTTACGGCTTTATTGCCTCAAAAAGATATCTGCTCCCCATTTGTTGTGGACAAGTGCGTATCTTTGGCGCGCCGTCTGGTGCGCACCTTATTTATCACCAATGTAACTGTTTAGGTACCCGCTGTTTTTGCGCTAAAATGCCCTTTTTGCACCTACCTTTGCCAAAATTTTCTCATGTAGCGCTGCTACACATCGAAAATTTTAGCTTCGGTAGGCACAAAAATGCCTA
>JALVEF010000545.1 GCA_027031185.1 Saprospiraceae bacterium | reverse complement strand
GGTGCAAATCAGAAATCAACTGGTGCAGATAGAGGGCATGTTTACTTTTAATGCGGCCCGGGGGGCCTTTGTCAAGGATGCTGACTATAAGACATTGGCCAAAACTTTTTGGATGGCGGGGCACTTATGGAGGTACCAACAGCGTTTGACAGGGAATGAGGCCTATAGCCAGGCAGACTACAAAGCGCACCTGTGGGCCATTCTATTGCCTTTTTGTACAAAAATGGGTATTATGGAGTATCAAACCATTTGAGCATCTTGTTGTGGAGATGGAAAAATCTTTTGGGCATGGGTTGTTTTATTGATAAGAGGCTGTACGATTTGATTTTGAGCTCGTTGGACATGCAGTGGTGTTATGAGACGGCGGGCAACAAGCAGGACATGGTCTTTATGGTCAATGACCGTTGGATGCGAGATACGGCCGTGGTTGAGAATATTATTCGTCGGGATGGCTTATGGAAGATATTTTTGATTTTCGCGCACTATAAGAATCCACTCTTGCTGATACGCCGGGAAATTTCGGCGTGCTTTTCAAAAAGCACGGCCTTGGTCTATGGTCAGTACATGCGCCGTATAGCGGCCAAGGATCCACGGGGCACATTGGAGGTAGACATAAGAGACTTTACAATACATCTCAATTGAGAACGATGTCGGCAACTTCTTCTACGAAATCAAAGATTCTGCAAGCAGCATTGGAATTATTCAACGACCATGGCATGGCAAACGTACGCCTGCAGATGATAGCAGATAAGACGGGAATCAGCGTAGGCAATCTGGCGTATCACTTCAAGAATAAAAAGGCGATTGTAGAGGCTATTTCGTACCGTCTGTACGAGACGTTTGCGGACATTCTATCCATGTATGGTAGCCAAGACGGCCTGGCAGACCTGGATGCTCAGTTGGATCGGCTTTATGATTTTGTGGTAAGCAATTCCTATTGTTTTTTTGACGCCAAGGAAATCAAAGCTTACTTTCCAAACGAACGCCATCCTTCCCCCGGAGACGGAATGATAAAACTGCTGTATCAGCTGCGCCATCGCTTTACGGCGATGCAAGAAGCCGGACTTTTGAAAGAGGCGCCCATAGATGGGTATTATGACCAAGAGGCTCTATCTATATGGATGTACATCGTGTTTTTGGTGCCTCGGGTAGAAGTGCTAAGCCAAAAATTACCTTCAAAGAGCGCATTCAAAAGATGGATTTGGGCTAAGATTTTACCATTTTTTACGGATGCGGGAATAGCACAATATCGCACACAAATTGAGCCGCTGCTGCACCCGGACAAAGATTAGAAAAATTTTTCTAATCTTTGTATTGTAAGATTTAGAAAATTTTTTCTACTTTTGTCCCGTAATCCCGGCCAATACGGTGCGGGAGATTTTTTAACACATAATGCAACTCCTATGGCAAATTTACTCTGGCTACAAGGTGGGGCCTGCAGTGGAAACACGATGTCTTTCTTGAATGCAGAGGAGCCCACCGTGATTGAGTTGGTCGTAGATTACGGTATCAACATTTTGTGGCACCCAACCGTGGGGTTGGAAATCGGCCATCAGGTCTCGGATCTATTGAACGATTGCATATCAGGCAAGACACAATTGGACATTTTCGTATTCGAGGGTACGGTTATTCAAGGGCCCAATGGGACCGGCAAGATGAATTACTTTGCAGACCGGCCAATGAAGGACTGGGTCAAGGAGTTGGCCCATGCGGCGCAATACGTGGTGGCAATAGGAGATTGTGCCACCTTTGGCGGAATACCGGCAGTGCCACCCAATCCGAGTGAATCCACAGGGATGCAGTTTCACAAGAAAAAGAAAGGGGGCTTTTTGGGTGCCGACTTTATTTCAAAAGGCGGACTTCCGGTAATCAACATCCCCGGGTGTCCCGCGCATCCGGACTGGGTAACACAGATATTGGTGGCCATCTCGGTGGGCCGCATTGGTGACGTGCTGATAGACCAGTATCACCGTCCGAAGACGTTTTTCACAGATTTTACACAAACGGGATGTACCAATGCGGCAGCGTTTGGTGAGAAGATAGACGGCCGCTTTGGCAAGCGGGGCGGATGTCTGTTTTATGAGGTCGGATGTCGCGGCCCGATGACACGCTCAAGTTGCAACCGCATATTGTGGAACAGAGTGTCCAGTAAGACGCGCTCCAACCACCCGTGCCTGGGCTGTACGGAGCCTGAGTTTCCGCATCATGACTTGAAAAAGGGCAGTGTATTTAAGACAATGAAGTATCTGGGCTTTCTGCCGAAAGAGGTACCCGAGGGCGAGAGCAAACTGGCCTATTACATAAAAGCAGGCTTCCACAAGATAATGCCCTCGCCCAAAGGCTTGAAGGAATCTTCCATTTAATTTTCATCAAAATTCAGGACAAATGACTACAGCAAAAGAGCTCAACATATCCCCGGTAGGTCGGGTTGAGGGAGACCTGGACGTCAAGGTCTATCTGGAAAATGGGGTAGTGACGCGAGCGCATACACAAGCGGCCATGTTTAGAGGATTTGAGAAAATCATGCATGGCAAGGATCCCCAGTCCGGGCTCATCGTGACGCCACGCGCTTGTGGCATCTGCGGCGGCTCTCACCTGTACTGTGCTTCGTCTGCATTGGATGTGGCCTGGAAGACCACGCTGCCGCCCAATGCACTGCTGCTGCGCGCTATCGGACAAGCCACAGAAACCATCCAAAGTATTCCGCGGTGGTTTTATGCGATTTTTGCTACCGACATGGCCAACAAGAAGTTCGCGAATAAGTCGCTCTACCCCGAAGTCGTGAAGCGTTTTGCGGCTTTTGTGGGTACATCATTCCAAACCGGCGTAGTGGCCAGTGGCCGCCCCGTGGAAGTGTACGCGCTGTTTGGTGGGCAGTGGCCGCATTCCAGCTACATGGTACCGGGCGGCGTCATGTGTGCCCCCACACTTAAGGACATTTCCCGGGCGCATGCAATCATGAATCAATTCCGCAATGACTGGCTGGAGCCTGTGTGGCTGGGTTGCTCGATTGAGCGCTATATGCAGATTAAGACTTGGGACGACCTGATGGAGTGGGTAGAAGAAAACGAATCCCATCGCAACAGTGACCTGGGCTTGTTTATCCGTGCCGGCTTGGAGTTTGGATTGGACAAATTCGGTCAGGGAGTGGGTAAGTTTTTGGCTTATGGCACTTACCTGCACAAAGACCTGTACAACCATCCGACCATCGAAGGCCGCCAAAGGGCTGTTATTTCGGCGGGAGGTTTCTTTGATGGCCAAAACTATCATCCGATGGATCAGGCCAATGTATCCGAGCACGTCTCACACTCCTGGTATGAAAACCAAGCCGATGGTTTGCATCCCTTTAATGAGCCTATACCCAATCCTTCGACTGATTCGCGCAATCTGGAAAATAGTGACTTTAGTGGAAAGTACAGCTGGTCCAAAGCGCCACGCTATATGGGCCATGCCGCGGAGGTCGGGCCACTCGCCCGTACTATCATGAATGCCAATCCGGCAAATCTGGACCACCAGATCAAGGATCCGCTCTTTGGGGATATCATACGCAAGATGGGCCCAAGCGTATTTACCCGCGTATTGGCGCGCGTGCATGAAGGCCCCGGCCTGTTCTTGAAAATCAACGAATGGCTCAGCCAGATCAATTTGAATGATGAGTTTTACATCAAGCCCAAAGAACGCGACGGCGAAGGCTGGGGTGCCACCGAAGCTTCACGCGGAGCGCTGGCCCACTGGATCAAAATCAAGAACGGCGTCATCGAAAACTACCAGATTATTTCTCCCACAACCTGGAATGTAGGACCCAACGATGGCGAAAACAATCCCGGACCCATTGAGGCTGCCCTCGAAGGTACCGAAATAGAAGATCCCCATGATCCAGTAGAAGTGGGCATGGTTGCCCGTTCCTTTGATTCTTGTCTGGTATGCACTGTGCACGCACATGACAAAAAATCAGGCAAGCAATTGGCCAAGTTTAAACTGTAAAACCAAACCCAACAGGCCAAGCTGCGAAAATGCCCCACGCGCCTGGCTGCGTGGCCGGCATTTTCGCTTTTTTGGTGGAGCAATTTTGGTCTTTGCAGGCTTTACGCAAAAAAGGGCGGATATGGGGATAGTTAGTTACTGATCCCATTTTTACCAAAAAGCAACTGTTTAGGTGCTCCTGTTTTTAGGGACAGAGTAGGCATTCCCTAACAAAAACTCCCAACTCAACAAAGGCATTTTTGTACAAAAACAGCAGGGACCTAAATAACTACCAAAAAAACTTGTCGAACTGGTATGGAAAAAATCACCATCATGGGGTTCGGCAATCCCGTGCGCGAGGACGATGGCGTCGGTATATACGTCATAAAGCAGCTGCAAAAAATACTGGGAGAGCGGAAAGACATACAAATCCTTGATATGGGAACTTCCGCTTTCGAAGTGCTCTTTAAGCTTAAAGGGCAAGATCGCATCATCCTGGTGGATTCTGTATTGAATACCGGCGAGCCGGTAGGTACACTGTATAAGCTGCCCGCCGATGAGATTGTCGGGGCCTTGAGTCAAGACCATTCACACCTCTATCTACATAGTCTCAAATGGGACCAAGCACTGGCCTACGCAAAAAAAATCCTGGGAGACGAGTATCCCGAAAAGATAGACGTCTATCTCATTGCTATTGATTCTACCCGCTTTGACACAGAAATGACAGCAGCAGGCAAGGCAGGCGCGGAAAAGCTAGCTGCAAAAATTGTAGAAGAACTAAACCTTTGAGCCATGTTTTTGCCACCAAAGGATCATCTGCCCGACCGCCAACCTAAAAAGACCGCATCAACGACACAGCCGGCGTTGTTGCGGTCCGGACATCTGATCATTCACAAAACAATTCGCGATTCGATATTCGGACAAGACAACGCGATCTATATGATATATTATCCCAACCAAAAAAAACTCATGCTGGCCCCCTACTCCAATGACCTTTTCCGAAAAATGCACAAAGCCAAACAATATATGCTCAAAGAGGTCAGCGGAGGTAAAGAATATGCCGTAGCTTTGCACGGCATTTTGTTGGACCACCAGATTCCTCGTCAGGATCGTTTTCTGCCCTTTGAAGCCGATCCACAAATAAACATTCTGAGTATCTACCTGATAGCCAATGAAGACTAAACTCAAAGTAGCGGTCTATAGCCCAGAAGACCAAATACCGTATCTCGCCAAACTCACGAGTGAGTACAATGGCTTGGATGAGTGGGTAGATTTCATACCAATCAAACAAGCCAACGAAATTGAAAAAGGCCCCGCCCTACTGGTACAAGCCGATCAAATTCGCTTTCCGATAGATCGCAGCGACGCGACTCCGCCCTATATGATGCCTGACCTGCCTTTCAGCGATGCACTTTTCCTAACCGCCGTCCTCGTGCGTCTTACTCGGACAGAAGAGGCATTCAAATTTGTGGATGGAGACTTGTCTCTTTCCCGACACCTGACTGTATTGAGCTACTTTTTGTCAGGCGATGAAATGCCAGCGTTTTTACTTGACTATGTGAGACAACCCCGTTTGTACCGGGGCAATGAAGCCTACAAAGCCGCACACAATTTTGCCATTTGCCTGCACTACAACCACACAGAAGTTAAATATACCATTGAAGATATTGGCGTATTCTACGAAGGGGCCATGAACCTTGCCCCAAATGAAAATGACAAGAGTTTTACACTAAAACATTACGTGGTCTTTCTTACGGACACCGGCCAAATCCAAAAAGCCGAGGCTTTGTTGAGAAAGGCCATTGAGACCGATTTGTCACCAATAGCCCGGCACGATGTACAGCATAGCTTAGCACAGGTTCTATTGTACAAGCTTTCCACAAATTATGACAGTTTTACTTTGGGTGAGCTGCGATCCCTTCTAAAAGACGTGCTGGAATACAAACGTCATCTGGGCAACAAGATAAAGGAGGCTATGTGCTTAATTGATGTCTCCCAGGCTGCACTTATGGCCCAAAGCTATTCGGAAGCCCTTGGATTTGTCAATAAGGCAGTACAGATCTTTCAGGAAGAAGATTTCCGTGAATTCTATGGAGAAGCCCTCAGAAGAAAGGGACTCCTCCTCTATACATGGGCAAAGGCAGGCAACCCCCAATTCTTCAAGTCTGCTTTGGAAAGTTTTCAAAAAGCCCTCGAAGTATTTCCCAAAGAAACAGCGCCCGGAGTCTATGCCGACATCCACCACTATCTGGCCCTTATCTATGCCGAACTGCCCGTCGAAGACAATAAAAAATCTCTGATGGCAGGGCTATCGGTTGCATCTTTCCGCAAGGCATTGGAGTTCTTTACCAAAGAG
>JALVEF010000544.1 GCA_027031185.1 Saprospiraceae bacterium | reverse complement strand
GGGCTTGACCCCTTCCCGCTTCTGCTTTTAACATGATGAGCGCTACTTGCCCCGCCTTTTGGGCAAGTAAGTGCGGGACGGTTTTGCGGCCCCGCACTTACGGTTTGATGGTCCAAGGTCAACGGTCCAAGGTACATGGTAGTATCAGGGGTAAGTGCGGGGCGTTTCGGTTCGACTTCGCTCACCGACCACGGTTCGACTCCGGGCTTCGAGTCCGCTCAGCTCATCGCTCAACGATCGTAGTTGCCCCGCACGTACTTGGCCTTAATGCGGAGTAATTGGTATTCATCATACCAAGTAACTGTTTAGGAGCCCGCTGTTATTGCTCTACAATGGTCTTTTTGCGTCAGCCTATGGTTTGTAACTGTTTGAGCACTCCTTGTTTTTGTGCTAGAAGCAGGAGCACCGAAACAGTTACTATTAGGATTGTAACTGTTTAGGTACCCGCTGTTTTTGCGCTAAAATGCCCTTTTTGCCCCTGTTTTTGCAAAAATTTTCTCACGTAGCGCTGCTACGCATCGAAAATTTTCGCTTCAACAGGAACAAAAATGCCTATTTTATCCCTAAAAACAGGAGCACCTAAACAGTTACTTAGGATTTTCTTTTCTTTTTTTCCAGAGCACTTTGTACTCGTGCTGCGGAACGGTAGTCTTCTTTTTTCAGTAGGTTTTCCAGGATGCGTTCCAGCTCTTCAATGGAATAATCTTGCAGTCGCCCGCGTTTGTTGGAAAAAGCTTGGGTAGGGTCGTCCAGGATGATACTGGCTTTTGCCATGACTTGTTCGGTGGTGAAAATTTGACAATCGAATCTGACAGCGAGCGCCACGGCGTCGGAAGTTCTGGCATCAATAGTGACCGTACCTTTGTCGGTATTTAAGAATAATCTGGCATAAAAAACATTGTCAGAGAATCGGTGAATAACGACTTTTTGTAATTGAGCGCCCAGCTGAATAATGGTGTTATGGAAGAGGTCATGTGTCAAAGGTCGTCTAGGCTTCATTCTCTCCAAGGCCATAGCAATGGCTTGGGCTTCGAAGCTACCGATGAGTACGGGTAGTCTTCGCGAAGCATTGAGCTCTTCAAAGACTAATACAAATAGATTTTTTTGGGATTCGCTGGCCGAGATGGCTATCAAAGTGAGCTCGATCTCTTTCATGGGGTCAAAAATTGAGTTGGTTAAGGACGATTCTGTGATTGCCGGTGTCAGCTATAACGAGATAATTGTTTTCTACGCAAACGGAAAATGGCCAGTAGTAACTATTGTCAGTGGTACGGATGGAGTCTGGATTTTCACTGCCGGTGTGGAAGTTTTTTTGGCCGATGAGCCGGGAAGCGGGAAGATTGTTGGTATTGGGTATTTTATCAAACCAAAGGACTCTGCTATTGCCGGTATCGGCCACCCAGATGCCATTTTTGTAAAAGCAAGAGTCATAGCACCAACTGAGGGTGTGGGCGTCCGGAAAGAGACGGAATTGATTTTGTCCGTTTGATTGGAAGTCCGGCTGCCCAATAATCACATCTGCTTTGTTTGAGAAGGCGTTTTGCCATTGGTTCCAGATGAGCACGCGATAATATTGGGTGTCGGTAATAGCCAGGTGGCCATTTGAGGATACTTTTACGGAGTAGGGCCAAATAGCGTGAAAATGGTCGTAGTCTCTTTCTTCAAAACTGTCCTTTCCGATGACATGATCAGCCGGGGCGAAGGAATGATTAGGGATTTGTCTGAAAAAGAGGACGCGCCTGTTGCCAGTGTCGGCAATCCAGAGTGCTTGGCCATCAGAAAACACGCCGTAGGGCCAGTTTAGTGTATTGGCTGCGGGTGCTTTTCCGATGCCCCGGACGTTGGGCAGGTTATTGTTGAAGTCAGGCTGACCAATGACGACATCGGCTTTCTGTCCGTGTTGTTTGGGAAAGTCGAGCCAAAGCAGGACGCGGTGATTCCAGGCATCGGCTACGATAAGTCGGTGTCCGTCAGACCAAATGCCAGAGGGGTAAAGCAGGGTGGATGCATCCACATCTTTGCCAGCATTTCTGGCGGTCTGAATGGGATCCGATTGGCCCAATACGACATCCGGCTCTGCCCAAGATGTATCCGGCAAATGATTCCAGATAAAGACGCGGTTTTGTCCGGTATCCGAAACGATAAGCTTTCCCTGGACGAGTATGGCATAGCGGGGGGCCAGGAATGGATTGTTTTTTGGGCCAAGGAAGATACGGGCTTCTTTGATGATTTTTTTTTCAGTAATCATGATTCGTTGTATTCAATGGACTCCCATTTTCGTTTTCGATAGATTTTTCGTCTGCGGCTATAGAAGTCTTGGCTATCCAGTTGGTTGTATGGAATTTTGTGCACAAAGCAATACCTTTTGTAGTCATAGTCTTGGTCATTTTCGTAAAAGTTTTTTCGCATTTTTTCTAGTTCTTCTTTTCTGTATTGAGCCAGGGGCTTGAGTCGCTCGTCCTTTGATCGTTGGAATTTTTTTGCTTTGATGAGCTTGTCAAAGTAGGGCAAGCTAACGATTTTGCGGGCTTGCATCATGACGAAATTAGTAAAGTCTGCCACTGTTTCGCCGAAATAATCGTCAATGAGGCCAATTTCTTTGGCGATAGTGACCCCCCAAGGGAGGCAATCTTCGGTAAATCGGATAGCTTTTTGTATGCCGATGCGTTTAGGTAGGAGATAAGTCCAGTATTCGGAGCCATAGAGTCCCATATTTTTTGTGTGTGGGTTTAGGACGATGCCATCACGTGCGAGGACTTTGTCAGCTGCGAGAGCGAGCGGCACACCACCGGCGCCTGCGTTTCCATGCATGGCGGAAATTATGTAGATATCTGTGGACGTGATGATTTCATAGATAAGGTCATCAATGGCGTTGATATTATTCCAGGATTCATCTGCGGGGTTTTGGGCATGCTCAATTAGATGCAAGTGGATGCCATTGGACCAAAGGTCAGAGCCACCCATCAAGACGATGCAACGGATACCGGGTAGATTTTTTATTTGGCAAAAGGTATTTAGAAGGCGCCTGCATTGGTCTGTACTCATGGCACCGTTATAGAAGTCGAAGTGCAAATAGGCGATGCCGTTTTGGGGCTCGTGAACTACTCTGATTTCTTGCCAGGTGGCGTACTTCGGTTTTTCAAAAGGTGAGCATTCGTTTTCGGGCAAATCGTTAGCTTTGTCATTGAGGGCGATGGTAGCGGGCAGTTTGATGGCATTATGTTGCTGTTTGCGCAAATGAGTGATCCAGATAGCTGCATCTGCTGTGGCGATGCAGATGGCCCTGTTTCGTTTTGCAATAACTTTGCCCGGCTCTCCTTTGAGCTTTTCTTCGATATGAGCCCCGAAGCAATAGTAGTTTTCACCGAAGAGATTGACTAGTACTCCGGGCTCGCTGTCAGCGGCGTGTATTTTTCGAAGGATGGAGGGTGTGGTGTCGGTCCAACTAAATGCAAGGTCAGACTGAGTGATTTTGGGCTGCCATCGCCCTTTTTTTTCGGAGGGAAATAGGTCAGCCGGCACGGGACGCTGCCCGTGATGAATTTTTTGCAATGTATCCAGCAGGGCCTTAGCGGCAGCCTGCGTGACTTCGCAGCGGTAAAGTTGGGCTTTGGATACATTACGCATCAAAAAGGGCTGAAAAGACCAAACGGGACCGGCATCCATTTTTTCGACTGCTTGCAAGATAGTGACCCCCCAGTTTTTTTCATTTTGCAAGATAGCTCTGTCGAGAGAAGCACTGCCTCTGTCACCGACGATGCCCGGGTGTACAATCAAGCAGGTGTATTTCTCGTGTATATCTTGTGGGATTTTGGTTTTTAGGTATGGAGCAACGATTAGGTCCGGATCGTACTGATTGACGGTTTGCAGCATCGACTTTGGATCGCTTGCGATATGGATATAGACATCGTGATTGAGCCTGTCCAACTCAATCCAAAGTCTCTGGGCCATACCGTTGAAGGCAGTAGTGATAAACAGGACTTTCATTCGATTGTGCTACCGATGTTTGCATAGTGATAATAAGCGGCACAAGCACCTTCGGAGCTCACCATAGGTGCCCCGAGTGGGTTTTCCGGCGTACATTTTTTGCCGAAATTGGGGCAGTCCATGGGTTTTTTGATGCCTTTCATGATTTCACCGGCGATGCATGCTTGATTTTCTTCGGCTTCGGGGATGGAGATGTCAAACTTTCGGGATGCATCGTATGCGCTGTACTTTTCTTTAATTTTATAGCCTGAGTTGGGTATTACTTGCATGCCTCGCCAAAGGCGATCGGTGATTTCAAATACTTCGAATATGGTATCCTGTGCAGCGGGGTTGCCTTCTTCTCTTACGATTCGCGCATATTGATTTTCTACTTCTACCCGTCCTTCTTCCAGTTGCTTGATGACCATCAAGATACCTTGCAGCAGATCCACCGGCTCAAATCCAGTGACCACGATCGGCACCTGAAAGCGCTCGACCAAAGGATAGTATTCTAGTGTGCCCATAATGGTACAAACATGGCCGGCGGCGAGGAAGCCATCCACTTTTGTTTCGTCATCTTCCATAATGGCTTCGATGGCCGGTGGCACGAGGACGTGTGAGCACAGGATGGAATAATTAGATATTTGGCGCATTTGGGCATGGATGACGGAAAGCGCGTTGGCGGGGGCGGTGGTTTCAAATCCGACAGCAAAGAAAACGACTTCGCGCTCCGGATTTTGGGCGGCAATTTCTAGCGCATCGAGAGGCGAATAGACGATGCGCACATCTCCACCGGCTGCTTTGGCTTCCAGAAGGCTTAGTTTGGATCCGGGCACGCGAAGCATATCCCCAAACGAGCATAAGATGACATTTTGTTGCAGTGTCAAGAATACGGCTTTGTCTATCAGGCTTATAGGCGTCACACATACCGGGCATCCCGGCCCATGTATCATACGGATCTCGTCCGGCAAAAGCTGTAAGATTCCATGTTTTACCAGGCTATGTGTTTGGCCGCCACAGACTTCCATTATGGACCAGGGTCGGGTGACGGTTTTGTTTATCTCCTCCAAAAAAGCTTTTGCCAGCTTGGGGTCTCTGTACTCTGTGATGAACTTCATTTCATGGATGTTAGAAGATCTTCGAAGGATTCAATGTGTGCCTAGTCGCTGTATTCCTTTTTGTCGGGGAGCATGGAATGGATGTCCAGCTCATCTACTTCGCCCATTTCTTCGAGGTATTTAAAGGTTTTTTTGGCTTCTTCTTCGTTGACGATGCTGATGGCGACACCCACATGTACCAATACATAGTCGCCTACTTTGGCTTGTGGAAGCATTTCGAGACTGGCTTCTTTGATGATACCGCCAAAGGCGACTTTGGCCATACGTACTTTGCCATCGTACTTCATTTCGATGGACTTAATCTTTCCGGGAATTGCTAGGCACATGGCGCTTTTGTTTAGCTAGTTGTTTGGTTAGACGCTATGGGTGGTTCTTTTTTTCTTGTCAAAGGCTTTTGCTTTAAGCCACTCACACCATTTGTCGAGGCCTTCACCCGTCAGGCTAGATACGGGGAAGACATCCATATCGGGCTTGATATCTCTAATCTCTTTGATTGCTGCTTCGACGGAAAAAGGCAGGTGAGGGAGCAAATCGCTCTTGGATATCAATACCAGATCACTGGTAAAGAACATGCGGGGGTATTTTTTGGGTTTGTCATCGCCTTCGGTGGAGGCCAGCAAGGTGACTCTGTAGTCTTCGCCCAGATCGTAGGAGGCGGGGCAAACGAGATTGCCTACGTTTTCGATAATCAGGACATCCACACCGTCGAGGTCAATGGCATCCATGGCTTGGACAATCATTTGTCCTTCGAGATGGCAGATACCTCCGGTTACAATTTGTAGCGCCTCCAATCCTACTTCTCGAAGGCGCTCGGCGTCTCTTTCCGTTTCCAAGTCACCAACGAGTATCTTGATATTCAGCTCCTCTTTTAAGCGCTTGCCGGTTTGTTGGAGGAGTGTTGTTTTTCCGCTGCCGGCAGAGGAGGTGATATTGAGCAAAAGAATGCCCATTTGAGCCATCTTTTTACGGATGGTCTCAGCGACGAAGTCGTTTGCCTTGAGCAAGTTAAGATTGGCGTTGTCACATAGGACTGTTCCTCTTGCCTCTTTTGCGGATCTATTAGTCATGGTAGTTTTTTTTGTAACTGTTTAGGTGCCCGCTGTTTTTGTGCTAGAATGCCCTTTTTGCCCCTGTTTTTGGTTTGTAACTGTTTGAGCACTCCTTGTTTTGTGCTAAAATGGCCTTTTCGCGCCTGTCTTTGGTTTGTAACTGTTTGAGCACTCCTTGTTTTTGTGCTAAAATGCCCTTTTTGCGTCTGCCTTTGGTAAAATTTTCTCATGTAGCGGTGCTACACATCG
>JALVEF010000543.1 GCA_027031185.1 Saprospiraceae bacterium | reverse complement strand
CTTTTTGCCCCTGTTTTTGCAAAAATTTTCTCACGTAGCGCTGCTACGCATCGAAAATTTTCGCTTCAACAGGAACAAAAATGCCTATTTTATCCCTAAAAACAGGAGCACCTAAACAGTTACCAATCACATAACAAAGATACATCAGTCGGCCAGGCAGAAAGGACGGTATGGAACAGTTTTTAGTCTTTGGTTTATTTTGACTGATAATCGGTTATTTTCGATAAATAATCTGCACAAATATGCAGGCGATGAAGCGGACTACACCCAACATACTAAACTCAACAATAGCCCCAAAATACAGCCCAAAAACACTTCCGCAGTCGCCCGACTGCGAAAGTTCAAGTCATTCATTAATCTGGGCAAATGCAAGCGTGCCCAAAAGCTAAATGAAAGAGAGAAAAGCAACTTTTGTACGATTGAGTGATTTGTGAGAAAAAAAGGATGGTTTTCTTTACCGGCCGAGGATATATCTCACTGCCAGGGCGCCGTAGCCACCCGTAAAACCGCTATAATAGCCTCCTGTCAGATTCAGTGTCGGAATCCAATCTATACTGATATCAACAGGGATATCATCAAAACCATAGTCAAGTCCCAACGCCCCGTGTATGGCAAGCCCAAGCCCGCTGTAATTATCTCGAAAATAATCATCGGAGGAGGAAAAAAGTGAAACATCGCCTCCTCCTCCAAAAAACCAGGTGAGACCATCCGTAACCAACGACAAATCTTTGTGTATCTGAAACGTCCCACCAAGCCCAACAACTGAAAAGCCCCCCCAACTAAATCTCCGGCTAACCCAAGAGCCGTACAATTCCACTGCCTGGGCATCCGAAACAAAGTATTTATAGGACAAAGCCGCCGGAACCCCCAGCCGCGCACCGATTGCCGAGGAATAATTGACTTGAGCAGCAGCGGGCCGCACACAGAGCGCCAGGAAAAAGAGCGCGGTGACAGCGATTTTTTTCAGCATAGAAGTAGTTCTTGCAGGTGTTTTGAGTTGACAGTTCAAGACGAAGGTAGGACAAAAAAGTAAACCGCCGGCACGATAGCTGAATAATTTGCAAATAGCATTCTCGCCCGGAAAGAAAAGCGCCGGCACCTACTTTGCCTTTTTCCCGGCAAACCGATACCCGACCAAAAAAGTTCCCTGTCCGGTGACTTCTCCATTCAATGCACGCCCGAGAGCACCCGAGACGGCAAGTGAAATGGGGCCCTTGCCTATCCATCTGTATTTGACCCGAAAGACAATGCCGACTCCTTTCTCAGAATTCAAATGCAGACCCGCCCCAATCCCGAAACCGTCAAAAGCACGCTTGGGCGAAAAGTAGTAATTGATCCCTACTAGCAAAAGGCTGGCTTTTACTCCGAGTGTGGTATTCACTTCAAAAGCGAAGTCATTTTTCAGGCCCTTCTCAAAGCCGAGCTGTGGATATCCCCACAAAATGGAAATCGGATTAAGGCCCACTTCATACTGGGCGCGCAGCCCTACCGGCGACAGGGCCAAAAAGAATAAAATGACTAACAAGTTCTTTTTCATGAGTCAATATTTTGTCGTACTTGTTTAGGTACCCGCTGTTTTTGTGCAAAAATGCCCTTTTTGCCCCTGTCCCAAGTCCTAAAACAGAAGGACTTCGGTACGCGTCTATCGGTAAAGGTAAACAATTTAGTCATTCGGCGGATGTTAAGCTTTGTTAAGGCCGCCTGCGTTCCGGAATATCATCACCGCCAGCGGGGCCAGGCGGATGGTCAGGCGACATGGGAGCCCGTGCATCGGCTCCGGTACCGCCTTTAACGTACCGGTTTGGACAATGCCGCTGCCACCAAAAGTCTTGTCATCGGAACAGGCCAACTCTTCCCAGTCCCCGGCCACGGGGACACCCAACTCATACGATGCCACCGTATTGGGCGAAAAATTGCAGACCACGAGCAATATCTCCTCTTCGTGCGACCGGAGAAAGGCCAAAACACTGTTCGTCGTATCATCGGTACTGACCCATTGAAAGCTGTGCGGGTCAAACTGATCCTGCCACAGCGCCGGATGCGCACGCAACAGTGCATTCAGGCGCTCCACCCACCGGCGGACGCCGCGATGCAGGGGCCTGTCGAGCCAATGCCATTCCACGCCGGCATCGGGACTCCACTCCCCCACTTGCCCCAACTCACTGCCCATAAACAGGAGCTTATCCCCGGGATGCATAAACATATAGCCGTACAGCAGACGCAGATTGGCAAAGCGCTGCCACTCATCGCCGGGCATCCTGCCCAACAAAGACGATTTGCCGTGGACGACCTCATCGTGAGACAGTGGCAACACAAACTTCTCGGAATAGAAATAGAGCATACTAAACGTCAGCTCCCCGAGATGATGCCCGCGATAGACGGTGGGCCGCTTGAAAAAACGCAAGCTGTCGTGCATCCAGCCCATCATCCACTTGCGGTCAAAGCCCAGACCGCCATCCTCCACCCGCGCCGTAACACCCGGCCAGGAAGTGGACTCCTCCGCAATGGTCAACGCGTGCGGTTCGTGCGCCCGGACGGCCGTGTTTAATTCCTGAAGGAAAGCGACCGCTTCCAGATTCTCATTGCCCCCATGGATATTGGGCAGCCACTCCCCTTCCTTGCGCGAATAATCCAGGTACAGCATAGAAGCCACTGCATCCACCCGCAGGCCGTCGGCGTGATAGCGGTCCAGCCAAAACAATGCGTTGGAAATCAAAAACGACCGCACCTCATGCCGCCCGTAGTTGAAAATGTAGCTGGTCCAGTCCGGATGATAGCCGCGCCGCGGGTCTTCGTGCTCATACAAGTGGCTGCCGTCAAAGTGATACAAGCCGTGTGCATCGCCGGGGAAGTGGGATGGCACCCAGTCTAGGATAACGCCGATGCCGGCGCGATGCAGCCGGTCAATGAGATATTGGAAGTCCTCCGGCGGCCCGTAGCGACTGTCCGGCGCAAAATAACCGGTGATCTGATAGCCCCATGACCCATAAAAAGGATGCTGCATCAGGGGCAAAAACTCCACGTGTGTGAAACCCGTCTCTTGGATGTACGGAATCAGCGCATCGGCCATCTCGCGATAGCTGAGCGACCGGTTGGGGTCATCCGGACGTTTCTGCCAAGAACCCATGTGCAATTCGTAGATGCTGACGGGACCATCCTTTTGGACGGGCCGCCGCTGTTGCATCCATTCTACATCCTCCCAATCATAGGCGCCCTCCCACACAATGGACGCAGTGCGCGGGGGCACTTCCCAATAGCGGGCAAAGGGATCCCCCTTCTCCAGGACTTCACCCGATGCCGTGCGAATGGCATACTTGTACAAGTCACCCTTCCGGGCGCCCGGGATAAAGCCTTCCCAGATGCCGCTCTCATCCCACCGCACCGACAAGACGTGCGCTTCCCGATTCCAGCCATTGAACGAACCGATGACCGAGACGGCGCGCGCTGCCGGCGCCCACACGGCAAAATAAACACCTTGACGGCCCTGATGGCTCACGACGTGACTGCCCAATTTTTCGTACAAGCGAAAGTGGCGCCCCTGCTTGAACAGCAGGATGTCATAGTCGGTAAACAGAGAGAAGGCAAGTACGGACTCCATAATATGCGGTATAACGGAATAGCGGTTTTTCGGTTTAGCGGTCCCGCACTTACTTGCCCATAAAAGCGGAGTGATATAGTGCTCATCTAGCAAAAAGCATAAGCGGAAAGGGGCAAAGCCAGAACCAGGCAAAGCAAGTAAGTGCGGGACGGTGTAGCGGTGTAGCGGTTATTTTTAATTTTTAATTTTTAATTTTAATTGACATTAGTCCACGATCATGCGGCTGCGGTCCAGCGCTTGCTGTTCGATGATATCCGGCAAGGGCAAGTAATTGTACTCCTGATCTCTGAATTGAGGCTTGAAACCGGCTTCCCGGATGGCATCCTGAATACCCTGTGCCGTAAAGCGAAAGCGGGCGCCGGCGGCAGAGACCACATTTTCTTCGATCATGATGCTGCCGAAGTCGTTGGCACCGGCATGGAGGCACACCTGGGCCACTTGTTTGCCGACGGTGAGCCAGGAGGCGCCGATGTTCGGGATATTGGGCAGCATGATACGGCTGATGGCGATCATGCGGATGTACTCGTCGGCTGTGACCACATTGCGGGCGCGTTTGAGCTTTTTGAGCAGGGTGGACTCATCCTGAAACGGCCATAAGATGAAGGAGGTGAAGCCCTTGGCATCTTCGGGCTTTTCGGCCTGCACCTGCCGGATGGCGACCAAGTGCTGCATCCGCTCCAGATTGGTCTCAATATGGCCAAACATCATCGTGGCGGACGTGGCGATGCCCAGGCGATGCGCCGCACGCATCACGTCCAGCCACTGCCGGGCCGTGCACTTGCCGTTGGAGATGATGTAGCGCACCCGGTCATCCAGGATTTCCGCCCCGGCACCGGGCAACGTATCCAAGCCGGCGGCCTTCAATTCATGCAAGACATATTCGTATGTATATCCGCCCAATTCGGCAATGTGCACAATCTCCGGCGGCCCGAGGGCATGCAGTTTAAGATTGGGGTACAGCGCCTTCAGTTCGCGGAATAGATTGGCATAAAAGTCCAGGCCCAGTTCGGGATGGTGGCCACCCTGGAGCAGCAGTTGATTGCCGCCATAGCGAAACAGCTCGTCAATCTTCTCCTGGTACTGTTCGATGGTGGTGATATAGGCTTCCGGGTGGCCGGGGATGCGGTAGAAGTTGCAAAACTTACAGTTGGCCACACAGACATTGGTGGTATTGCAATTGCGGTCAATAATCCAGGTGACGACATCGCCGGGCACGTGTTTTTTGCGAAGCTTGTCCGCCGTGTAAGCCAGGGCCGCCGTCTCGGCATTCTCAAAGAGAAAGAGGCCCTCCTCGGCAGAGAGAAACTCCAGATTTTCCGCACGCTGCAACAACGAGTTGGTATTCATTTAGATTTGTTTGTGTAACGGTGTAAAGTTTTGGCAGCTCGCGCTGCCAACGGTTTTCGGCACGGTATGTTTCCGGCACCCCAAGTATTTCCTCAGCCCTTGTGTCTGTCCGGGTAGTAGCAGCTACCGGTGAACAATGCCTGACAAAGATAGGGAATTGTTTTATTGTTCCCGGCGAAAAGGCGTCCCGCGGTCGTGGAGTTGGCGAAACCGGGCGTAGCGAAGCGGCAGCTTGCGGGGCAAGAGCGTAGCAAAGGCGGGCAGCTTGCTGATACGCACATATTGATTTTGGATGACGGTCCGCATCAGTCCGCCGTTCCAGACCTGATTTTTTGCTGTAGGCTGAAATAAAGGCCGGTGGATCGGGCGCGCATAGCCCGTAATGATGAGCGGGGGGAAGTCCGTCAAGACAAACAGTGCATCGCTACGGTCCTCCCGGAAAAATTCAGCCCAAAAACCGGCCTCGGCAAACGGGGGGCGCGGGTAGCGACGCCCCCCGTACCGCTCGTACAGTTGTTGGAGGTAACGCCGTTGATGGCTTGAAAGGTGCAAATGCAGCAATTGGAAGCCCGAGGCCGGGTCCTCACCACCTTTTAGGAAAGTAAACAGAAAGCGCCGCTCGCGGCCGGCGGATATTTTGGCCTTTTGCCCCTTATCCCATTGATCGCCCTTGCGATTATCGGGGATGAGCGCGGGCAGCCAGGAATATCGCTTGGCCTGCAAAGTGTCGCCTTTGTGGTAGAGAAAGTTGTTTTTGATATCCCATTCGGCCCCGTCAAATAAAAAGTCGGCCAGATCTGCCTGATAGAATGCCGTTTGGCCGCCTTTGCTATTGATGGGGACGGCATTTTGTTCGCAGAAGAAGAAAAACAGGCCTTCGGCCAGCTTTCCCTTGGCGATGTTGATGATTTTGCGGTCCAGGCTGCGGATGCCCATCCGGTTGAAGGTGAAGGGTATGGACAATACGGCGTAGCGGACTGCCTCGCGCGCGATGCGGGTATAGGTATCTATGGGTATGCCGTCCACTATGATGACCTCGGTTTCTCTCATGGGGTAAAGATAGAACTATTGGAGTTATGGATTGCGCTGCGCTGTTGAATTTGCTGGCACGTTGAAACTGCCCCGCACTTACGGTTTGATGGCCCAAGGTCAACGGTCCAAGGTACATGGTAGTGTCAGGTGTAAGTGCAGGGCGTTGCGGTTCGACTTCGGGCTTCGACTCCGCTCAGCCCATCGCTCACCGACCGTAGTTGCCCCGCACTTACTTGCTTTGCCTGGTTTGGGCTTTGTTCCTTTCCGCTTATGCTTTTTGCAAGAGGAGCCCTTCTTGCCTCGCACTTTGGGCAAGTAAGTGCGGGAGCCCCGCTCTTTCTTGCTTTGCCTGGTTTGGGCTTTGTTCCTTTCCGCTTATGCTTTTTGCAAGAGGAGCGCTCTATCG
>JALVEF010000542.1 GCA_027031185.1 Saprospiraceae bacterium | reverse complement strand
ACAGGGGCATAAAGGCCATTTTAGCGCAAAAACAGCGGGTACCTAAACAGTTACATTAAATGAACTTATTCCCGGGTTCGTTCTATGTGCAGCCCCTTGTCACCGCATCAGATGTCATACACCTGATCCCTATGTTTCACATCCTCAGCAAACAAGTACTATCCGAATTGTAAAATAAAATTTGGCCCCGGACACATTAGCCGCAAAGCCTCCCGGTTTTCCTGACCTGCGCAAGTCCATCCCGATCACCCAAACCTTCAGCAGCACAACCCGGCTACTTCGGTTTGGGTCCCCCCCACCGGCACACGCCTCCGCTCCAACCGCGCCGGCCCGAAGGGGCGGCAAACTTTCACAAAATATTACGGGCCAAATAATTCAGGATCACTTTGGGAAACGGATACGCATCCAATCTGCGTCGCGCCACCTTTATCAATTCCAGTTCGGGCGGAGGCGGAGCCGCCACCTCCCAAAACGTGGCGACAATGGTCTGATGCGTCAGCTGCTGGCGATACGGCCCTGCAACTAACACGGGCGGGGTCCCGATCCACGCGCGCACGCGCGCACGTACCCTGTGCTCCGGCAAAGCATCGCCGGTATCCAAACAGGGAAATTCATACAAGCCTTTCCAAATGTCATCGCCCGTGCGTTTTCGTATAAAAAAATAATTGCCATCCCGAAAGACGAGATACTGAAAATGGCGCAGGCGCCGTGCCGTGCGCTTGGACTTCACCGGCAGGGTGGCGATCCGTCCGGTGTGATAGGCCACGCAGTCGGCTTGCAAAGGGCAGTGATCGCACAACGGTACAGCCGGCTTGCAGACCAGGGCTCCGAAGTCCATAATGGCCTGATTGTAGGCCGCCGGCCGCTCCTTGTCCAGCAGGCGGTTGGCCAGCTCCGTAAAATGCCGCTTGCCACGGCCGGTAGCAATGTCTGTCGCATCGCCCGTATAGCGCGCCAGTACGCGAAACACATTGCCGTCCACGACGGCATGGGGGAGATTGTAGGCAAAAGAGGCAATCGCCGCCGCGGTATAGGGGCCGATTCCTTTCAGCCGGAGCAGGCCCGCGTAGCTGTCCGGAAAGCGGCCCTCCAATCTTTCGGAAACGTATTTTGCCGTCTCGTGCAAGTTGCGCGCGCGGGTATAGTAGCCCAGACCTTGCCACAAGCGCAGCACGGCCTGTTCGTCCGCACGGGCCAGGGCGTGCACCGTCGGGAAGGCATGGATAAAGCGCTCATAGTACGGTAAGCCCTGCGCCAGCCGCGTCTGCTGCAGGATAATTTCCGAAAGCCAGATCGCATAGGCGTCGGTACGGGCCTTCCACGGCATCGGCCGCTTCACACCGGTGTGCCATCGCAACAAACGCCGGGCAAATTCCATAGCAGGGTTTTGAGGTGATTCAAAAGTGCCTATATTTGCAGTCCTTTTAACAGAATATAGAACAAAACACAACCGACATGGGTAAAGGAGACAAAAGAACCAAGCGCGGCAAAATCGTCCGGGGCACCTACGGCAATAGCCGCCCGCGCAAGAAAAAGAAAACGTAACTGTTTAGGTGCTCCTGTTTTTAGGGATAAAATAGGCATTTTTGTGCCCACCGAAGCTAAAATTTTCGATGTGTAGCAGCGCTACATGAGAAAATTTTGGCAAAGGTAGGTGCAAAAAGGGCATTTTAGCGCAAAAACAGCGGGTACCTAAACAGTTACAAGAAAACGACCACTACCGCCACACCGGACAAGTAAGGCGACAGACTACCGCCCTTTGAATTCCGGCTTCCGCTTTTCCAGGAAAGCCGCTACGCCCTCCTTATAGTCTTCCGTCTCACCGGCACGCGGCTGCAGTTCCGCTTCGAGGGCAAGTTGTGCGGCCAGGTCGTTGACATACGCGCGATTGAGCGCCTGCTTGGTCATCGCCAGACCCTTGGTCGGCATCGCCGCCAGTTTGCGCCCCAGCCGGAGGGTCTCCTCTTCAAAGTGCTCATCTTCGATCGCCCGGTATATCATCCCCATCTGCACTGCTTCGTCGGCCCCCACCGGATCGCCGAGCATCATCAGCGCCGAAGCCCGCTGGAAACCTACCAACCGCGGCAGGAAGTACGTACCGCCGGAGTCCGGTATGAGACCGATTTTGGAAAACGCCTGGATGAAGCGCGCCGACCGGGCCGCCACGACAATGTCACAGGCCAACGCGATATTGGCACCGGCGCCCGCCGCCACTCCATTGACAGCCGCCACCACCGGCTTGGGCAGCCGCCGGATTTTGTGGATAATGGGATTGTAGTGCTTGGCCACTATGTCGGCCAGCGGCGGCCCGTCCGGCGAAGTGACCTCTTTCAGATCCTGACCGGCACAAAAGGCCTTGCCGGCACCGGTCAACAGGATGGCGCGGATATCATCATCTTCCGCACACCTGTCCAGTACATCTTGCAGGCGCAGCGCCATGGCCTTGTTGAAACTGTTGTAGGTCTCCGGGCGATTCAAGGTGATGATCGCCAACTGCCCGTCTCTGTCGAATAATATCCCGTCCATTTTTTTTGGGCAAGATACGGAATTTGGAACTTTCATCAAAGCCATCTAATCCGGCAAACCGGGGCCATCAACTTACAGTCAATGAAAATACCCAAACCAGCTTGAAAGTCATTCAAATATTGCGCAGTAGCCGGCGACTATACGAATTTTATAAATCTAACAACCCGTATGTTTTATGATAGGGAATTTTTATATCTATTATGTCAAATCCGGGCGCAACATGTTTCGCCAACTGAGCAAGCGCGTTCATTGATCTTCTGTCAGATGTTACAAAATGAGTAATTAACGGATCCAAACTCGCCTGGGCAAAAAGCTTTGAGTCGTTTGGGATTATTGCTCTTGGATGTAACCTCTTATCA
>JALVEF010000541.1 GCA_027031185.1 Saprospiraceae bacterium | reverse complement strand
GAAAACGCCTTTTACAAGAGGGCCTCTCCCTTTTGGGAGGAATTTCTGATCTCTTACTTTTACCCTCTCTCCTACTCGCCTTCAGACGCGCTTGTGCTCCACGGTATAGGATAATTTTGGCCCAAGGGCCTTTTGAGGCCCTTTGCGGCGCCCTTCTCAAAAAATGGGGCCGAGCCGTTTTTTTGGTATGTGACGATGCTGATTATGAACCAGGTTTTGCCCCTACCCGCGCTAGGAGGGCTCTTATCAGGTGGGCGGAAAAAACCGGAATACGCCGAGCAGATCTAGTTGTTTCGGTAGGGCATATGTTAGCAGAAAGAAGGCGACGGGAGTACGGACTTAAAAATGTAGTGGTTATTCCTAATGGAGTTGACTATTCTATCTTTTCTCAAGCCCAAATCAAAAAACCCTCTGCCCATTATACCTTGCTTTATATGGGCTATCTTGGAGGCTGGTCCGGCCTTGACCTATTACTAGCAGCTCTTGTCCTTTTAAAGAAAGAAAAACACCCCTTACCCCGACTCCTTTTGGCAGGACATCTTGACCCTTTTTACTTCGAAGCCTGGAAAGAAAAGGCTCACAAACAAAATATTAGTTTCTCTTATTTGGGCCGTTTCCCTTATCATAAATTAACGGTTCCGCTAGAACAGGCCGTTTTAGGTTGGGCTGTCTTCCCCCCCATTCCTTTGAGGCGTTATGCCTTTCCTCTTAAGGCGGTAGAATATATGGCAGCCGGCTTGGCGGTATTAGCTACAAAAGATACCGAAGCCGGTTTGCTGATAAATTCTCACCAAGCCGGTTACGTGCTGCCTTATCAAAAAGAGATTGTCGCCGAAACCCTCAAAAACGTTTATCGAAACCCAGAAGAAGTGGAAAGCTATCGGCGCCGCGGGGCAGAGGCTGCTCGACAATACGATTGGAAAAAAATACTCAAAAAATATAGCGCTCTAATAAAAGAGAACTTTCATCTTAATGGGCGCCCGTAAATAAAACCTCCTGCCAACGTCTTTTCCATTCCCCTGGAGTTATCTCGTTAAAATCAGTCTTGCTCTGTAAAGCTGCTAGCTCCTCCGGCCGTTCGGCCAAATATAAAAGGGTCTTCAACAAGGCCTTTTCATCTCCCAAGGGAACCACCACGCCCGCTCCACTCCGTCGTATCCGTTCAGCCGGAGCCCCAACGTCGAAGACTATGCACGGAAGACCAAGGCTTAAGGCCTCTGAAAGGGTATAGGAAAATGTTTCTGGCCACAGTGATGGGATAAGGGCCAACCGTGGCTGATAACGTTGGCAAAGGGTTGGAAGCTCTTCCCGTCGATAAGGTCCGGTAATTATCAGTTCTCTGCTCTGACGGCTCTTTTCTCTATAAGTATAGCCAAAAAGAACAAGCCTCAATGGTAATCTTTTGGTACGAATTTTATCCGCCAGTCGGTAAACTACTTCCGCCCCTTTGTGGATACTCAAGCCACCAAATATGGCTACTGTTAAAGGGAATCTTGGGCCCTTTGGGGGTTGATATCCCTTTAAAGGTTCTACTAAGTGAGGAATAACTTTTACCTCTATTTCGGGAAAGACTTGACTAAAAAGGGAAGCCGCCGTCTTACTAGGGGCCACTACGGTTGTAGTTTTTAAAAAGCTGCGCCAAAGACGGCGCCAATCTCCTAGATGGTGCACCGGCGGCACTTTGGCCGTAATACCCCGCCGGGTAAGGTCAATTCTCAAACAGCGCTGACAAATGTTTTCATCTTTTGGTAGCCCGCAAAAGAGTCCTTTCTCTCCTATGAGATTATAAACTGGACAAAGAGGCAGATAATCGTGCAAAAAATAAACCTTTTTTACGGTAAGTTCCTTCAAAGTAGTTATCAGTGTTTCAAATTGTGGAGCCTCTACTAGATGATTTATGAAAAGGACGTCAAACTCTATAAGTTCGACAAGTTTTTTTAGCGCCCTTGGATCTGCTGGCAAAGTAAAAACATCGTCTAAGTATTTAAATAAAAATTGATCGGCATTAAAGTATAAAAGAGCAAAAGAATTTTTATGTAAAAGTGTTTGAAAGTCATTTAAAAAAAGTTCTGACCCCCCGCCTATCGCATGGGAAACGGCCAAAATTCTAGGAGATGGAGCAGTACGCAAACCAAGGAGCGCCTTTATAGTATGACGAATTTCTCGGGCTGGATCTTTAGCAATGAATTCGTGAATACGCCGCAGGTAGCCAGGATGCTTAGCTTCCACCCGGCGTACGCCCTCTTCAGCTAGACGCTTTTTTTCCGGACCAAATGAAGCTCCGTGGTGATGGGCCACGAACAGCCAAGGAACAAGCACATGGATAAAACCCGCCTTTTCTGCGCGCAGACACCAATCGTTCTCTTCGCCGTACCCCCGACCGAAAGTCTTTTCATCAAAGCCCCCTACCCGCTTCAAAGCCAAATCGTTTAAGGCCATACAAAAACCGACTCCGGTAGGAATCCGAACGGGCTCAATGCGGCCTCTCAAGAGGGCAAAAAGGGCATCAAGTTCTTCCAGGGAAACTCCTTCAGGCAGGTCATTTTCTTGACAGAATTCTGGGAAAGAACAAATGGTAGCCCGATTGGAAAAAGGAGTAGTAGAAGCGATTCGTTCCGGCTCTTTTAGTAAAGGCTCAAGAAGTCTCTCTAACCAACCAGGCGGGACTTCTGTATCAGAATTTAAGATAACGAGATGGCCTCGACGGGCAGAAATAGCCTCGTTTACCGTGCGAACAAAACCCTGGTTTTGGGTATGCCGTCGCAGTTCGAAACCAAATTTTTCAGATAATGCCTTAAGATAAGGAAAGACCCTTTCATCGGTACTGGCGTCATCGATAACGAGAAGATGGACTTGTGAAAGGTCAGTATGAGCTATAAGCGAAGAGAGACATTGCTTGAGTTTTTCAAAGGCATTATATACCGGCACCACTACGGTAACTTTCTCTTCAAGAGAAGGAAGTGAGGCCGGCTCTTGGCCCACAAGTATTTGAGTTAAGATATATCCCCAAGTTTTTTGCGCTGGAGGAAGGGGCGGCGGGGTGGAAGCCTTGCTTAGGGCTCGGGATAAAGCCGCTCGTAAGCCAAAAGAGCGGGCGTAAGGTAAAAACTTGCGTATCCCTTCTTTGAAACGCTGACGAGTCTCAGCAAAAAAAACGGTTTGCAGAAAAAATTTGGTTAAAATAAGCCCTTTTTCTCGGTAAGTACCAGGAGGAGCCAAGCGCTCAAGGACTCGGCGTAATTTGAGTAACATCCGCCAACCTAAGGTTTCTTCCATGGTACGTAAATGTCTCTCAAGCTCATCCCTTTGCTTTTTTTCTTGAGCTAAAGCCTCAGAAAGGTTTTCAAGTTTTTGTTCACAAGATTTAAGAGTCCGTTCTAAAGCCTTAAGAGAGCCAGTCAAAAATTCCTGTCGCTCTTTCTCGCGTTCTATTAAGTGTTCCAGGCTGAGGGTTTTTTCTTGGAGAAGAGAAAGTTCGTAGCGTAAGGCCACCCGCCGAATGAAAGCCTCGTACCACAACTCTGGACTGTATTTAGTTCGGTGTTTGGCTACTACTTTAAGGAAAGCCTCTTTTTCGGCAACTGAGCGGTGGAGATTACGAGCAAGACTATCTTGTGTATTAAAAAAGCGGTAACAGGCGGTTATTTGATTGCAAGCCTTGAAGCGGAAAACCTCTGCGGCGCGTAAAAGAAAATCCCAATCCTCAAAAAGTTCCAGCGACTCATCAATAAAACCTATCTTATCAAGCACTTCTTTGGGAAAAAGGAGAGAATGAAAGGGGATAAAATTGCCCAATAAGAGTAATTCTTTGGAAAAAGGCCCCTCCCATGGAGAAAAAGAAAAAACAAGCTTTTTTTCTTCGTCGTATCCTTCGTAACGAACTCGACTGTAAGGAATGATATTAGGAGCTGTTTTGTCCAAAAGGAAAGCAAAATGTTCGGGCAGAAGAAGATCATCATCGTCTAGGAAGGCAAAATAATCTCCCTCAACCGCGGAAAGCCCGGTGTTGGCCGCGGCGGCCCGGCCTTTGGGGCTTTCGTGGGCAAGATACTTGAGCTTTTCAAAGCGATCAGAAAAGGCCTGAACTAGATTGAAGACGTCTTCTCCACCATCGTTTACTACGATGACTTCCAAATAGGGGTGTGTTTGGGCGGCAAGGCTCTCTAAGGCCTCTTGCAGGAGGGTTGGGCGGTCTTTGGTACGAACTATAACTGAAACCAGTTTTTCTTCCATCTGGCAAGCCTCTGACAAGCCCTTCAAAGTTCACAAAATATAAAGGCACGGGCTTCCTTTACGGAAGGCCCGTACCTTTAATATTTTATTTCCTGAGATCTTACTTTTCTTCGATAATTGCGGGACGTTTTAGAATAGTAAATGAGATGTTATCTTGGGCTGCGTTAGTATTAAGCACACTGTCTAAATTTGTATCTACCGCGAAGTGTACAATATAATCTCCTGCAGGAAGTTCTCTACAAAGAACCTGATAAACGGGAAAATTCACTAAATGATATAGGTTGCCCTGATAAGCCGGTCGAGGTGAGGTACAAGAGCAAGGGAACCAATTAGCCGGATAGGAATAACAATAACAAGAGCCATCAGGAATTTCTGCCCAAAGGAAATAATCCCCATTTCCGGAAACACCTTTCGGATCAAGGGAAACGGTAAGATTAAGGGTATCCCAAGCGTTTAGAGTTAACGGACCATCAGATCCGTTTATCCTTACATCTACGACGATTTCCCCCTGGCTGAGTTGAGACCCTTCACCGGAAAGGGGCACGTCAACTTCTGGTTGTTCAGGATCCGATAAATAAAGCTTTAAGGTGGCTTGATAGGTACGAACTTCTTGTGGCCAAAAAAGGACTTCTAATTGATAGCTTTCTCCAGCCGGAATAGTGGTGTGGACTCCGCGAATTACAAAAACAGGGTCTCCAGAGATGTTAGCCCCGCGAAATTCTAGAGGATAGTTGCCCACGTTGCGAATAGTAAGAGAAAGTGTCTTCTGTTGACCAATTTTTACTTTACCAAAGGAAAGGATTTGAGGCGAAATTTCTGCTTGTGGATTAACGTTTCTTTCTCCAGGGCGATAAACCATAGGAATTATAAGGCCATAACCCGTAGGATCTTCGATGGGTAACACTGTGGCCCTGCTCGTTTCTCCAACCCAGATATCTCCTTCCTGATGTATTGGCACCCGTATAAGAATTTCTGCCCCGGCTTCTAAATCGAGATTTTGAAGTACTATCGCCGAGTCATCGCCAACAAAGCTCGGCCAACCACTAGTACCAACTCCTTGCTGCCTGAGCCCTTCCCAGATGAGGCCAGTACGCCCTGAAATAAGGTTAAGAGAACGAGTTTCTACTTGGGTTGATGACCAAATATCAAAAGCCAACAGATAAGCCAACGTATGGGCTGTAGAAGGATTGCCAATATGGACCCCTTCATCCGGCACCGGGAAAATTAAATGGGTTTTTCTACTTAAGAGGTCGAGTTTAGCCAAAGCCCAAAATTCATAAGTTTTTCCTCTGAAACTTATACGATTAAAACAGTCAAAGAAAACTGTTTGACCGTCAAGTGAAAGACTTACTACGTCAGGAAAGTAAGTATGAATAGGTGAAGAGGCATCAGGAGGATAGAGAAGGATTTCGTATTCCTCCACCCTTTGAGTTGAGAGATCGTATGTATAAATAATATTTTCATCCCGAGTAGAAGTATAAACTATTTTTGGGGTGGCCGGAGAGGTTGCAACACTCCATATCTCACCAGAATCATTTACGAGATATTCTTCGTAATATTCGGAAAGGATGTTTGCTGCCCATAAATTGAAATTACTATCTACAAATAGAACGTACTGAGTGCCTCCGTAGTAAATGGGAGCCGGACGGGTTGGATGAACCGGTCTTTCAGTAACTGGCAAAATATCTCCGTTTGGAGTTAACGTAGCCAGGTAATAGATAAATTCACCACTTTCGTAATCGGGTTCTAGGTAGAAAAAGAGGACATAATCATCAGTAGCTAAAGGAGGAACAGGGGGAGGCGGTTCAGATCCGCCACCATCGCCGGCCTGAAGAATTCCGGTTTGAATACAGGCAGATTCACAAGCCTCTTTCTCCTGGGAATTAGGGCCGTAGAGTTCCTCCGCTGCTTGAGCCAGGGCTAGACAAAAATCTCTAAATTGGCTTTGAGGTGTTAGGTGTTGGGATAAAGTTTTATAAAAAATCCTTTCGGCCTTTTCTCGCCCGATAGTGTTGGCAATAAGATAAGCGGTATGGGCGGGAATAGTAGCATTAATGTGTACACCACCATGATCCTGGTCAGGGGGTAAACTACGATATTCATCCATAGTGGCTGGCTGCGGCTGGAGGCTTTGATGAGGATCTTCCAAATTGC
>JALVEF010000540.1 GCA_027031185.1 Saprospiraceae bacterium | reverse complement strand
TGGTAGATAAATTCACTTCCCGAAGAGGAGGCGGATCCATCCAAAGTAACTTGGCTGACCGAGCATGTCAAATCGGGTGCCGGCATCACCAAGGCAGTGGGCTGTGAATTGTCTTTTTGCACTTCTACACTGTCTTTGGCCGTACAACCATTTTGGTTGTTCAAAACAGTAAGCACATAAAAGCCCGGCTGATTGACTTGTGGAGTAAGCGTAGTGGCTCCGGAAACGATGTTGCCGGAAGCGGTCGTCCACTGATAGGTAAATGCGGCGCCGGTGCTGGAACCATTGCCGGAAACAAACACCACAGGTTGTGTGCAGGTAATCACCTCGGGTGCAGCTACGGACACCGTGGGAAACTGCTTATTCTCGATCACCGTGACCGTAACTTCATTTTCACAGAAGTTGGTATTGTTGGTCACGTGAAGCGAATAATCTCCCGGGGCATTCACAACGGCTTGTGGCATATCGGCTCCGGACAGAATATTTCCATTGGTCGTCGTCCATTGGTAAACAAACTCATTGCCCACACTCGTGTTGGCACCACCCACAATAGCTGTATCAACCAGACAGTTGAGCACAGGAGAAATCCCGGGATCTACCTGGGGCAACTGCGTATCCTCGGCCACATTGACCACACTGATAGCCGTACATCCATTGGTCGTATTGGTCACTTCCAGTTGGTAAGTGCCGCCGGATGTGACGGTAATGAACGGATCCGTGGTGGATGCGGGCAAGCTTCCGCCGTTTGTTGCTGTCCACTGGTAAGTAAACTCGGGACCGGAAGAAGTATTAGACGTACCCAGCACGACCGAAACGTTTTGACAATTGATGCTGACATCCGGGCCGGCATCCACGGTAGGTGTATTGACATCCTGATTGACCACGACGCTATCCGAGGCCGAGCAGCCGTTGTTCTCATTAACTGCGGTCAGGTAATAGGTTCCGGCTGCATTGACGGTAGGAGTCGGTGTATTGGCCCCAGCGACGATATTGCCGGTCTGAGTCGTCCAAAGGAACTGAATGTTTCCGGAAAGATTACTCGCCGTTCCGGCGAGTTGGATATTGTCCACTCCACACAACAAAGTCTGAGGCGCGCCGGCATCCACTGTCGGAGGTGTGATGTCCTCGTTTACCTGAATGGAAAAAGATGATGCGCAGTTGTTGGTTACATTTGTGACGCCCAACGTGTAGGTACCCGGCGCATTGACAAGAATGTCCAATTGATTGGCCGGTGAGACAATATTCCCGTCAGGCGTTGTCCAAGAGAAGACAAAATCCGGTCCGGTACTGGAGCCCAGACCAGAAATAGATACGGTATCAGTGACACAAGTTAGCATGGATTGGACGGTGGCCACAGCTGTTGGCAACATGGCGTTAGTGGTGAGCGTGAAATCATCCGTTGTGGAACAGCCATTATCGGTATTCAATACGGTCACAGAATAGGTGCCAGCCTGATCTACCATAATGGTATTGGTGCCATTGCCACTGACGATATTACCATCAGCGGTCGTCCAATCAAAAGTAAGGCTGCCGGTGCCTAATGCTGAGACCTCAATGGTGGCCAAGGGCACTGTGCAGGTAATTTCATTATCACCGGTCAAGTACAGTGTGGGATATTCAATATTTTCAATTACAGTGACTTGGTCCGATGCCGTACAACCATTGGCGGTATTCGATACAACAAGTGTATAGGTGCCCCCGGCATCTACAATGGGGTGTTCGGTATCAGCCCCCGAAACGATGTTGCCGTCGGTTGTAGTCCAAGTATAGCTCAAGTTGGGATCGCCGGCCGGATTAATGGCGCCTAAGGTCACTTGCGGGGTCTGACAATCCACCGTTGCCGCTGCGCCCGCATCGGCAACGGGCGCCTGCATATTTTCGCCTATCGTCACCGTGGACAGCGCCGTACAGCCGTTGGTATTGTCCGTCACGACCAACTCATAAGTGCCGGCCTCATCCACGACGGGATTCAGCCCGGTGGCGCCGCTTTGGATGTTGCCATCCGCCGTGGTCCACTGGTAGCTGTAATTGCCGCCTTGCGAGGAACCACTGCCGTCCAAGGTCACCGTGGTCACGGCACAGGTCAGATCGGCCGGCGCTCCGGCATCCGCCACCGGCACGCCCTGATCGGTAGTCACCGTCACCGTGCTCTCCGCCGTACAGCCGGAAACCGGATCGGTCGCCGTGAGCGTATAGTCGCCGGCTGCATTGACTACCGGCGTCAACGTACCCTGGCCGGATACAAAACTGCCGTTGGCCGTCGTCCACTGTACCGCGGCATTGGCCGGGGTCACCGTCCCGGTGAGTATCACTTCCGTCTGCGTACAACCCAGGGTCGCCGGCGGGCCGGCATCCACCGTCGGGGTGGACAGGTTTTCTGATACAGTCACGGTAGCGATGGCGATGCATCCGTTGTTATTGTCCGTCACTATGAGCTGATAGGTGCCGGCCGCGTCCACGACGGGGTTGATACTTGTGGCTCCAGCGGCAATATGGCCGTTAGTAGTGGTCCATTGATAGGTAAAGTCAGGGCCGGATGAAGAGCCACTGCCGTCCAAGCTTACCTGTGTGTTGTTGCAGTTGATATCTCCTTCCGCGGTTGCGACAGCGGTAGGCATTTGTGTATCACCGGTAACGACCACATCCATCGTCGAAGTACAGCCATTGTTGGTGTTGGTTATCACAAGTGTATAAGTGCCTTGAGCATCTACAGTCGGTGTCAGGCTTGTGTTACCGGAGACGATATTTCCGTCTGAGGTGGTCCAGTTGTAGGTAAATTCCGGCCCTGTGGATGAGCCGTTGTCCACAAAAGTGATGGAGGAATTGTTGCAATCAATATTGGCAGGAGATACGACATCGGCAACCGGCTGGGCCAAGTCAGCCGAAACCGTAATGCTGGTGTCTTTGGTACAACCCAGTGAATTGGTCACGACGAGCATGTAAGTGCCTGCGGCATCCACGACGGGAGATAGCGAAGTCGAACCACTGAGGATATGACCGTTTGTCGTAGTCCACTGATAGGTGATGCCGGCGCCTGTGGAAGAGCCGTTGCCGGACAGTGTAATAGTGGGGTTGTTGCAATCAATGGTACCTGCAGGCTCTACATTTGCGACGGGAGACGGGACAGACTCGGTGATGTCCACGGATCCCTGGACGGAGCAGTTGTTGGCATCGGTCACGGTATAGAGATATGTGCCGGCAGACAAGCCAAATAGGTTTTGATCCGTAGCACCATTGTCCCAATTAAAGGAATAGGGAGCAGCGCCACCGCTTACATTCAGGTCAACGGAGCCACCGTTAGGGTCGGTACAGTCGGTACCGATGACCACCGGGTTCACGATGAGGGGGAGGGCTGCATTGACGGTGTAGGACTCCACTGTGGTGCATCCGCCGGCATCGGTAATGGTGACGGTGTAAGTACCCGGAGCCAGTCCGGTAATGATATTGTTGTCCGGTTGTGCCGGTGACCAGTTGAAGGAATAAGGCGCTATGCCACTGGGCGTCACTTCGATGGAGCCGTCACTGGCGCCGGCGCATTGCTCGTCAAAGACCAGTGCCGTAGCTTGTAATGCACCGACCGTCACCGTGGCGGATCCGGTGGCGGTACCGGGACAGCCCTGGTCACTGACGGTATTGATGGTATAGACGCCCGGCTCGGTGACGGTGATTTGCTCATTGGAATTGAAGAAGGTGAAAGAATTCCAAAACACCCCGTCTTTGTATATCTCTACATCCCAAGGGGGATTGCTGCCGGTCAGGGACAGGAAGATATCGGTCATGCCGCCGGGACAAATAACGGCATCCCCAAAGAGATTGGCAGTAGGTTCAGGGGCGGCTGAAACGGTCCAGGAGCCTTCCTTTGTGGCGCCACAGGCATCGGTGACGGTGACGGTATAGGTCTCTGATGTATTGGTCACCGGGACGGTGAGTGTGGGATTGGAGGAATTGTCACTCCACAAGAAGCCAAACGGCGATGTGCCCGTGGGTTGGGGGTCCAGTGTAATGGCAGAACTGGTAGATGCACACAAAACAGTATCGAAGGTCTGTAGCTGAATCTCCGGCGGATCTTGGATATTCAATGTAATGACGGGATAGTTGCAGGAGCACTCATTGTTGAGGATGGTCAGTTCGATGGTCTCGATGCCTTCGGGGATACCATCCGGGAAGACGGTAATGGGTATACTATCGCACAACTGCCCCTTTGGTACGGTCACTTGTGTCTGCGTAATGGCTTGGTAGTCCACCCCCGGCGTGGCCGTCCCGCCTACCGTAAAGTTGAGGATCAGGTCTTCCTTGGAGTCAATATCCAGGCGGCAGAACTTGAAGCGGGCGTTGCCACAGCCTTCGGTGGTGACGTCGGTGCCGGTGATCGCATCTATGGCTTCTGTATAGGATTGGGAACCTGCATTGAAGCTACCGCGCCGCAGGAAGACGCCGGAATCAAATATATCATCCGTGCCGTCGGCGATGGCCAGTTTCAGATGGTAGTTGGTACAGTTGGTGTCCGGTACGGTGGCTACTGCTGTCAGCACTGTCGTATAACCATCGTATTGGATATTGTTGTTGGTGACACCGCTTCCACAAGATGCCGAATTGGGGACGAAATAGGTGGAGTTGCTCCCATTATTGACCGTGTTGATGGTGATCGGTGTAGTGGTCCCGGGTACGACGGCGATATTCTGGGTACCCGTGATGCCGGGGCCGGAGATGAAAAAGCCGAATACATCGTTAAAGGCGGAATTGACCCATTCGCAATACTCTTCCGATCCGAAGACATAGTCAAATTGTACCTGGGGCGTGGTGGGCATAAAGTCAAATTGCAGGACAGCGGCATCATTCAGCGGCTGGCTGGTCAAGGTCTCCAAATCGGGATCACTGCCTCCACCCTGGCTGTCAGATCCGCTGGCCCCGCCGCTGTTGTTGGGGCCTTGTGCATGCAGGACACTGCCGGATGAAAGAATGATACCATTGTCCAGGCCAAAACTGCTTCCATTGGTGAAAGTGCCCAACTGCTGAGGGCCGCCCGAGAATGTGACATTGGAGATGTCGAAGCAGTTTCCGCCGATAAAGTTGTTTTGGATAAGGGAGAGCAAGTCCCCATTGAAGACCGTCACGATGACGCCCTGGCGGAGGACGGATTGGGGCGTGGCCTTTTTGCAAGAGGTACACTCCATGGACAAGTAGGCTTGAATGCTTTGGGGACAAGTGCGCTTGAAGTACAGCGTTTGGCAATCCCCATCGGCGACAAACATAAACTCATCCGACAAGGCGGTCTTGTCCGTACCGATCAGGAAGGCGCACGTATCTTCCAGTCCGTATGGCGCGGCGCGCAGGTAGTAGGTTTGTTGGGGGGACAGGTTGCATAGACGTACTTCCGTCCACTCGTTTTGCAAGTTCAGCGACACGCGTGGGCCGTCTGATTTGAAATCAATGGCCAAAAATCCCTGATTTTCTTGCCCGAAGACGGCAGAAAAAAAGGTACTAACGAGCACAGCGAGGAGTAGTGTTTGCTTCATTGCCCTTGTTTTTCGTCTTGTTTTCAGGCGTAAGTCAGACTCGCCGCTACCCGGCGAGTCTGCTGGCCTTCGGGAGTTTCGTTTCTCCGGGGGCGCCCCGGCGAATGCAATGCACAAGGTGCAAGTGCGTTCAGGTCATCCAGGTGTAAAGATGCCACTGGAAATAAAATTGCTGCACTAAGATTTGGGGAAGTACAAGAAAGATGCGCAATGATAAGCCTTTTTGAGCCAAAAATCCAAATAAAACCACCTTTCTGAACCGGATGTGAGGAATAAACGACCAATATTCCTGTTAGATGGTACAAACGAGATGAGGCCCAGTTGTTATCTGATGGAGATTTGGCGCAGGTGACGATCGGCCACCGCTCCCCGCCCTTCAGGCGGGGAAAACTTTATCTTTCAGATAGTGACCGGATTCTGTTGTAGCCGGAGACGGAGCACAACGGGACAGGTTATCCCCACACGCGGACACCTTCGGTGCAGTTTTGGCAAATGTCAATGTGCCGGCGTCCCCGGAGGATTTTGTGGCGAAAGTCACGGTAGGCCGGATTTTGCCAGATTTGTCGAAAACTCACTTGCTTGATGTCACCCAGGCGATGGCGGGCATCTTTGTCAAAGCAGCAGGGCACGACGATGCCGTCCCAGGTCACCACGGGGGCATGCCACAGGCGCCAGCAATGGTTGGCCGGCTTTTGTTTTAGTTCATAGCGGCCATCGTGCCGCTTGCGGTAGCGACTGTATTTTTCGATAGTGGGGATGAGTGGATTGCCATGGGTGTAATCGTAAATCTGGGCGGTTTTAAATTTGATTTCGTCCACGCCAATCGCTCGGGCCAGCCGGCGGGCATCGTCTATTTGGTGTTCATTGGGTCGCACGACCAGGTACTGGAAGATGATGTGCGGGGTGCGGGAATTGAGCTTGCGCTTCCAAGCGACCACGTTGCGTGCGCCATCCAGGACGGTATCCAGTGATCCCTCTCGCCGGTACTGCTCATACACGTCCTGGGTAGTGCCGTCAATAGAGATGATCAGGCGATCGAGACCGGATTCAATGGTCTTCCGGGCATTGGCATCGTCCAGGAAATGGCCATTGGTGGAGGTGATGGTGTAAATGCCTTTGGCGGATGCTTCGGCGACCATGTCGAGAAAGGCGGGATTGATGTAGGGTTCGCCCTGGAAGTAAAAAATCATGACGGACAGGTCATCGCCGATGTCGTGTAGCAGGGTGCGGAAGAAGTCTTTGGAAAGATGACCGGTCGGGCGGGTAAAAGCGCGCAGGCCGCTGGGGCATTCCGGGCATCTCAAATTGCAAGCGGTGGTGGGTTCGACGGCGATGGAGACAGGCAGGCCCCATTGGACCGGTTTGCCGGACAGGCGGGCATAGTAGTAGGATGCCGTGACTTTTATGATATTCCACAGGCGGCGGGCCGTGAGCTTGCGCAGGTAGTTGAGTGTATCGTGCAGGTGTATGGCCACAGATAGCGGATGGTTGGTGTGGTACCGAAGCTAACAAAGCACGTTGCCGAATGGTTGTCAGCGCCCGAGGTTGAATCTCACGGCCACGCCGGCGGCTGTGGAAACGGTACGGGGGCTGATGGATGTTTTGGGTGTGGTGCGGCGATGGTCCATATAAAGCTGAAGGGTCAACCGCTTGCTGACATTGTAGTCAATGGTGGGGGACAGCGAAAGCGTATTGGTGCCGCGCACTTTGATGGAAGTGCCGTCAATTTGGTGATTGTAGGTCACGTCGTCGCGTAAAGAGAAATTGAGTTTAAATACCAGATCTTTGGAGAAGGAGCGAGTTTGTCGTCCTGTGGACGACGTGGTTTTTTTCTTCTTGCTCTTCCTTTTGCGCTTTTTCTTTGATTTTTGGAGGAATGCCGGCTCAAAGTTTTTGATGGTGTAGCCAAATCCGAAGGTGATATCGGTGGTTTTGGTTTCTGCCAGTTTGTAATCCACAAAGCTTAAGTCGAGATTGCGGGCTTTGTTGTAGGAGAAGTTGAGGCTCATATCATTTTGCATGCGGACGTCGAGGCCGAGCAGAGGGCTGAACTTCTCCTGAATTACGACGGCGGGAATTTCAAAGCGGGAGTAGTAGCTAAAGGTGTTTTGGTTGATTTTGTCCGGGTTATTGGGGTCGTAGTTTGTAGTGGTATTATAGGAGTTGATGGTCAGCTTGGATGAATAGCTGTGGCGCAAGCTAAAGGACTTAAAGACCTCTTTGAATATGGGGATTTTGGATAGGCCATTGTAGGTGAGTTTCCAGTTGGGCAGGGGCATTTTGCGGAATACATCCAGGGGCTCCGTAGCGGGATCCTGGTCGGTATAGGCGGCTATGAAAGCGGGGAGAAGAACTTCTTGTTGGGTGCTTCCGTAGCCTTCGGCAAAACCGTCATCGGTGGGGTGTTGGGGGATTTGAGAGGGTACGGGCGCGCCCGGGTTGTTGCGTTTGAAGTGTTCGATCCAAAGCCTTTTGGAGACTTCGCGGCGATTGTCCTCGAAAGTATGGAAGATGGCTTCCAGGTCTTTTCTGAAGAGGGTGTTGGCGTTGAAGAAGGAGATGGTAAATGAACCGACGGTGCGCGGCAGGGCATGTACGATATCTGTGAACTGATCCGGCAGGGTATCCTTAAACATTTCGGTGCGATTGCGCGTGAAGTTTTTGGATGCGTCCAGATCAATTTTAAAATCTTTGAAAGGTTCGATGGTCACGCCCAGGTTTAGTTCCTGGGTATAATTGCGGGCGAGGGGTTGGTTTAGTAAGACGTTGTCTGTAATCCAACCCTTGGCGGCGTATTGGTCAAGGCGACGGTCATCGGGCTGAAAGCCAGAGACAAAATCCCATCCGGGCGCGACAAAATTGTCACTTTGGCCGAGAATTTTGGGTTTGGGAGTAAAGCCCGGGACCACGGACGCAAACTTTTCGGAATAGACGATGCGTGCCTTGCGAACGGCAAGTAAAGGCCGAATGATGATGCGTTCGATGACCGATGGTTCGCGTTCTTTTTTCTTTTTCTTCTTTTTGTGCCTGCCGGGTTGATTTGATTGGCCACCGGATCGGGCGCCGGGCTTATCTCCGGGTTTGTTGGTACCGGCTTTATTGTCCCCGGCTTTGTCGCCCGCCGGCTTCTTATCAAAGGGGATATCGGACTTTTTGTCTTTCCCCTTATGCTTGCCGGATTTGCGGTCCTTGCCTTCTTTTCCGGATTTTCCGGCACTTCTGCGCCCCATACGTTGGCCGGCCCGACGGACAGAACGACGGGAGCGCCCGCCCAGCGACGGGTCAATTTTCTTTAGGTATTTGGATTTCGCATAAAGCTTGATAAAGTTTAGATCGCCATTGATCTTTCGGACCTGGCCATTTTGCATGACATTGCCGATTTGGGTGGCGTTAAGCGCGGCGGCGTTCCAATTATAATCGGCGCTGACGGTTGCTTTGGCACGCACCCAGTCCATAAGCGGGAAATACTTGAAGGGGATGTCATAGTTGAGTGAGGCGTTGTGGCGATAAGATTTGGTACGGCCGAATTGTTTGAGATTCGTCAGAATAGAATCTCGAATCTCCTGCCGTGGCCGCAAATTGCCGAGGGGGTCAAATTCGTCCGGCTCGTCAATGACAGCAATGGTTTGGGCATTGAACGAAAATTTCAAGGAACGTGTCAGGTCCCAATTGATGGCGTAGTCCCTGTTCCAGACAAAGTTTTTGTTGAAGTAGGTGTTGAGCAGGGGATCTTCGCCGGCGAAGCGGTAGGTGGTTTTGTTAAAAGAGCGGTCCAGGGTATTGGAAACACTGTAGGAGTTGGGTATTAAGTTGAAGTTAAACTCGGAAATAAATTTGAGATACTTGTCTTTCTTTTTCAGGATTTTCTTGAAAGGTTTGATGTATCTGGCCTTAGTTGAGAACTGATAGTCCAAGGCAGCCCGATAGCGTTTGAGGTCGTCATTGGCGATCTGTGGGTTGTGGCGATTGGTTTCGGAATAGGCATAGGTAGCGCTAAAGTTGGATACATCCCATGGTTTGGGCTTTTTCCCATTTGTTTTGTCTTTTCGTACGTTGGTGAAATTGTAGTTTTTGGTGGTGGTGACGTCCTGTGCCAGGAATTTTATTTCCTGCGGGTTGGGGGCGTCCTGAAGTTTGTCGCGCAAGCTTACGTCGAGGTCATAGGGGTCATATTGTGGGCTTTTGATCGTCTGACCGTATTGGGCGAAGAAAGGGATTTTGATTCCGGATTTTTCGGGGAGGAATTTGCCGAGTTCGAAGTTTCCGGCGGCCACATAGTTGATGACCTGTTCTCTACTGCGTTGGGCCAGTTTTTGGTCTATGCCTCCATAACCGATGCTGGAATAATTGCCAGACAGGGCGATACTACCAAAATCGGCGAGTTTGAGGTCCACTTGGGCCAATCCGGCCAGGCCGCCGCGCTCGTCCAAGCCCTGGAGTCGCAATTCATTGACCCAAACTTCCATGGAATGGGGGCCTGTGTCCTGGTTTTTGATACCGATCATAATATTCTTGACGCGGCCAAGGTTGGGATTGCCGACGACGGTGATAAGATTGTTTGGATTGGATGGATCGGGGATGGTAAGCGAATCCACTCCCCCCATGCGGTTGCGTTGGATTTTCAGGTTTGTGAAGACTTCGAGTGGGATGTCGAAGAAGTTTTCTTTGGGCCAGACCAATTCGCGGTAAGCCTGGACATCGGATGGATTGACGGCCGTGGGGTCAGAGAATTTGACAGGGATTTCGTATTCGTAGTAGTTAGACGAGAAGTCTTTTCCGAGACGGATGAATATTTTTTGATTGTGGATGACTTCGTCATTGGACTCGGCATGGACAAAGAGCTGCAGTCGCTTATATGTACGCAAATCCATGTTGATAGTCTTGAAGATACCGCGTTCGGCGCCGGCGCACAGGTCTTTGACCGTCATGGACAGGGAGTTTTCGTTTTGCAATGCGCCGGCTGTCACGGTACCGATGATATCTTCGCGGCTCACGCCGGGCGGAAGGACATAGTTAAAGGGCAGCTTGCTGCTGTTTTCTTCGATATTGACTTCGTTGACTTCAAACTTGACCGTGGGGCAAGGTGTGACGGCGCGCGAGTAGCGTCGCCACTGGTTGCGAATGAGCTCAAAGGTGCCGAGACGGAAGATAATATCCTTGGAAAATCCGCGCGCGATGAGACGGATGAAGCGGATGGAGCGGAAGTCCTGGATGCCGCCGACGGCTTCGTCGTATTGGTTGAGTGGGATTTTGAAATGGTACCAGCGGTCGCCGGACTCGGTGACGATGGACTCGGTAACGAAACTGGCTTCGGGCGTGGTGTCAAGCAACTTGCCAGACCCGCCATAGCGAATGGGGATATTGTATTGGAAGTAGGCTTCGGTCTCGTTGAGCGAGTTGTCTCTGTTGAGGTCTTCGGTGTTGGGGAAGTTGGTGGCACTTTCGATAACATTGCCTTGGGTTTCCCGGGAGTTGCCTTCCAGTCCGTTGTATCGGAGATATTTGACGATGGGAGACTCGTTTGGCCCATACCGATCGTCTCGGAACGAGACGAAATCATCATTAGCGGGGTCAGCATTGACGATGGATGCGACCGGAGTGCCATTGAAAGCCTGCACATAGTTGCTGTACTTGACGGCTTCTTCATTGTTAGGCAGACCATCCAGCCCCACATCCTGCTGGTCACGCAAATCGTTGTCGAAAGCGTAAGTGATCTGCTGTGTACGCGGCACACGGCTCCAACTGGTTTCATCCACGTCAATGTCGGGGCCGAGGCCGTTTTCGAAAAACATTCGGGAGTCGCGCATAATGTCTTCGGACAAATTGCCCAGCTGGATGTAAAGGACACCATCGTTGACATCATCGTAGGTGCCCAGGTAGGGGCTCATCATCCAGAAGTCAATAAACTCAATATTGGCGGATTCGAAGTCACTGTTGCGGATGGGGCGCATGATGCCGGCCCATCGTGTTTCGGGTGCCTTGAGGCGGAGCATGCCATAAGCGTCTTGGCCGGTCTCTACGCCGGCGGAGATTTGCTGTCCGTTGTGCACGACACCATCGGGCAAGTCGTAATTGTAAGGGCCGCGGATATTGGGGGAGTAGTGAATTTCGAGCGGGTAGATTTGGGCGGTGGTTTGGTTGATATCCGGGCGCGCATTGGGGAATAGCTCGGTACGATGAATGATGCGCGTATAAGGATCGTTGTTGTCAGCGACGGTAGGATCGAGGCGATACCAGTTGATAAGCGCCCGATTGACACCGGCATCCAAGTCGTTGACAAATTCGCTTTCGGGGATGATGGGGTTTCCGTTGATGTCTTTCATGCCGCGCGGGATGGAGGACAAGTACCAGTTGGTGGTCGGTGTGCGCAGGTCAATACTGTTGGTAGAACCTTCGAAGTCATCAATATAGACGAATCCGCCTTTTTGCCCCTGGTTGATAGCACGGGAATGGCCGGGTTTGAGTGCGGCGATTTCGGCTACCGCCGAGATGGTGGATTCTTCTTTGGTGGAGAGGAACGGGAGCTTGTCCACGAGGCGGGTGAGCCAAGGCGCTTTTTTGGAGTAGTTGATGTCCATACCGATGATCCGGTTGTTGATGGGATCTTCGCCGACGTTGACTTTTTGTGTGTACGGCTTTTCGTACAGATGCATATAGGTGGCTCCCAGGCTCAGATGTTTGCTCAGTTTATAATCGGCACGCAAGCCGACCATGCTGCGCTGTTGGAAAGCGCCGAAGGTATTTTCTTCAAAGCTCACGTTGATGGGAGGCTGGCCCGGTTGCAGGTAGGCATCATTGAGAATGCGCACCTTGCCAATGTTGTAGTCCACTTCATAGTCCACGCCTTCGACAAGCTGGATGCCCCCGGCCTGGACACGTACCGACCCGCGGGGCACATTGAAAGCGCCGAGCGAGATTTCGGCCGATGAACCGGATGAGCGATAACTACCTTTGATGGTGTAGCGGTCCTTTTCGAAATATTCCTTGGCCTTGAATTGTGTGGTTTCGTAAAGTTCGTGATAGACAAAGATGCTGTCTTCGGGATGATTGTTGATATCCAGTTTTTGGGCCAGGTGAGCCCCAAAGGGCTCGAGAACGGGAAACATCACGCGTCCGGATCTTGCTGTAATGGTCAATCCCGGGACGAAGTCAAAGACACCGTCGGGTCGGGGATCGCCCTGGACATTTAACTTGTCCAAATTCAGCACGCGGATAAGGGGGATATTCTTAATGGTGGACACGGGGAGAAAACGCTTTTCTCCCCTGCCGGAGACGGCACTGTTGGGGTCGCCTTTTACATCGTCATAATAGATGTCCAGTCTGAAGTCCTGCTGCTCGATTTGTGAGGAACCGAGATAATAAAAGTTTTTCATCATCAAATCCCACAGAGGCAAGTCGGTGCGTGCGGTGGAAGATTTGAGCATTTTGACAAAGAGGACTTTGAGGGAATCGCTCTGCGGGGTCTCGGTACTCAATTCTCCGACAGAATAAGTGCGGCCATTGTACTCGTATTCAAAAGCGACGCCGACAACCTGATCGGGCTGGACATTGATATTGAGCGAGATGAAACCCAGTTGGTTGTTGACGGTAAACTCGGACGGGCTCAGCTTGCGTGCGCGGACTTTTTCGAAGTCCTTGACTTGCTGGAAGTTGTATCCGAAGCTTCCGTCCTGCAAGGCTGTAGTGACTTGGTCGATAGTACGTTTTTCGGGGTGGGCCAAGATCTGTTCGTAGAGGTCGTTGGCATAGTTGTCCGGGAGAGGGCGGTTATTTATATCCACAAATTTGGGCGTGGGATAGGGATTGACGGTGGTCAGGATAGACGGCTCTCCCAGGTCAGCCAATGCGACGATGTCGCGGACACCGCCATCAACCTGATTGCGATCATTGGTGACCCAGACTTCAATTTTGAGGATTCTGAAAAGGGACAAAATCTGGGGGAGATTTTGTAATGATTCGTCGAAGGTTTCGCGGTTGTAGTGAGTGAGGAGGAAGTGCTTGTTGGGGTCATAGTTGCTGGCGGAGATTTCAAATTCGCGAACTTCGGCGCCATTCTCGATTCGAATGTTTTGCCGTTGTGATTTTTGGTTGGCCAGGATGGTAGTCAGGGTCAGCGGGCCAAACTGCATTTCGGTTTTGATTCCGAACAAGTTTTGTGTGCCTTGGATAAGATTGCTTTTGAGGGGAAGGCTGACGTTGCCGGCTTCGATTTTTTTCAGGATTTCGTCTTCGCTGAACAGGTCGGAGTCATAGTTGATTTTCATTTGGTTTTCGAAGTCGAAGACGGCCTTGGTGTTGTAGTTGGTGGTGAGGGTGAGTTTTTCGCCGATTTTGCCGGTAACGTTCATCCGGATATCCATATCAAAGTCAAAGAGGGTGCGAGCCCGGACATTGAGGGGAAGAATGGGGTTGTCGACTTTGTTGTAGTCCACGCCAAACTTTAGGTCAATGTTGCCCTGTGGGCGGATGTCCACGGTAGTTCCTCCGAACAAGCGATCAACGAGGGACTTTTTGATGTCCATTTTGGCGACAGGGTCAATACGTCCGGAGACGCCATCAGAATCATCACTGATGCCGGCAAGCTGGCGGAAATAACTTTTTTGTTGTTGTTCGGTCTTCCATTTCATGTACTCGTCAAAGGTCAGGTACATGGGGGGGCGGAAATAATCATCACCGACTTTTTCCGTGACGATGTACATGCCGGTTTCGGGGTCGTACTCGACATTGTGGTCAATTATTTTGGGGTCACGCAAGTCAATAGTATTGGGATTGCCAAAAATGAAAGCCCCGAAGCGGTCGCGGAGGGGAGGTAAGGTATCAGGTGCAGATGATACAGGAAGGCCGGTCTGACGTTCGGCCCGGGCATTGGCAGCTCCCAGGGTACAGAATAGGAATATAAGGAGTAAAATACGGTGGTTCATATCCAGTCTCATTGGTTTGTGCGGCCAGCCCGGCGGCCGGCCAAATGCCGGCCGGGCCGAGGGCTTTGTACGGGCATTGACCCAATCATCAAGCCAACTCACGAAGCGCCAACTTGATAAGTGCTTCTACTTTATCGGGAGCAGGCGCTTGTTTGAGCACGCGATTTAGGCTGCGTTGCGCGGCTGCTTTATTAAAGCCCAAAGCTAACAGGGCAGATAACGCCTCTTCTCTCATTGTATTGTCTGATAAATTAGCGGCAAGTGGTGTATCCGAACTTTCCCTTGCCAGTTTGTCTTTGATGTCCAAGATGATACGCTTGGCCGTTTTGGTACCGATGCCTTTAATTTTGGTAAGGACATGGAGTTGTTCACCGATGATGGCGGCCTTGATCTCATGCGGTGTCAATGCCGAGAGCATCATTTGCGCGGTATTGGCTCCTACTCCTGATACAGATATCAGATGCAAAAACAGGGCTCGCTCCGCTTCATCAATGAAACCGTATAAACTGTGCACATCTTCACGCACCAATAGGTACGTATAAAGCTTGACTTTGTTAAGCGATTGGAGTGCTGAGTAGGTGTACAGGCTGATATTGACCTGATAGCCAATGCCGCCTACTTCCAACACAACGCGAGAGGGCGATTTGAAGGTCAGCTCACCTTTAAGATATGCGTACATGCACCAGGGGGCTTTTAAGTGTTGTAGTAACGGTTAAGGAACGAAACGAGCCAGTGACTCAAACACAAAGGTAGTGCTTTTCCCTATCTGCACGCTTGTACGCCTGGCTGCCGGCTCCACACAAAAAAGCCACCCCGAAGGTGGCTACAAGGTGGGCGATAATGGATTCGAACCATTGACCCCCTGTTTGTAAGACAGGTGCTCTGAACCAACTGAGCTAATCGCCCAAGCGGAGCGCAAAGGTATAGGTATTTGGAAAAAGGTGCAATTGTTTTCGTGTTTTTTCTTTCCGGCATGTTGTAATACTCGTCACGAACAAGTTTGGGACTTGGGAATATCGAACATTTATGGTGTGGTTCGACTGCGCTAGGCCGGTGAGCCACGTCGAACCGCACCAGCCACGTTTCGACAGGCTCAACGGACAAGCTTGTCGAACCGTCGAACCGCAGCCCAGGCGCTCGGTGTTCAATTGTCCCGAAACAAATCTCGTAGAGTCCCCCAAAATGCACGAATCAGATGTCGCTCCTTCGGGGCTACCCCATTTTAGGTAAAAAAAAATTGGCAAAAGGAGAAAATCTAGGAAAACGCACCCAAAACAGAAGTCACAACTATTTGATAATCAGTGTCAAACTAAGAATATAGTGGGCATTTTTTGCAAAAATCACCCGGGAAAACATTGAAAAACTGCCTATGTATTGACAAACAAGGGGAATAACTTTGCCCCAGATAAAGTAAGACATTATTTAGTCTTTAGGTAAGTTTGCCGTCACGGAGCGCATGCGATGCATGCGCTTCTTTTTTGGTAACTGTTTAGCTACCCGCTGTTTTTGTGCTAAAAACGGGAGCACTTAAACAGTTACCTCTTTTTTTACCAACTGCCGCCGGCGCCTCCGCCGCCGAAACTGCCACCGCCGAATCCGCCGAAACCGCCACCGCCAAAGCCTCCGGAGCTGCCGCCGGACCCGCCACCGCCAATCCACCAGCCGCCACCTCTCCACGGATCATCATAACGGCCGCCGCGATAATAGCCGCCGCCCCCACTATGAGACTGGCGCGAGGCTAAATACACAAACAAGAAAAACAAAAGGACAAAGATGAGCAAAATAACCCACGCGGGGATTGCCCGGGGTTCGTCGGGTTGGAAAGCTCCTGACAGAATCTGCATTAAGATGGAAGTGGCTCTGTCCAGGCCTTCATAAAACTGACCTTTGCGGAAACGTGGGACCATCACCCGCTCGATAATGCGTTTGGCCATGGCATCGGTCACCAGCGCCTCGGTGCCGAGACCGGTCAAGATGCGCATCTTGCGATCTTTGACCGCCACATAGATCAGGATACCGTTGTCTTTGCCTTTTTGGCCGATACCCCAGGACTGTGCCAGGCGATAGGCATAATCGAAGATATCCTCGCCTTCGGTACTGTTTTCGATGACAATCGCGATTTGGGAGGAAGTGGAATCGTCAAAAGCCACGAGTTTGTCTTCCAGCCGCTGTGCCTGAGCCGGCGAAAGTACGCCGGCAAAATCACTGACCAAGCGCCCGGTGGGCGCCGGTATTTGCTTGGCCATAGCCCCAAAGGCCATGGCCACAAAGAGCACCATGCAGGCGGCACGCAAGTAACTCGCAATATCAAACCATTTGGTCATTGGCGTCGAGAGCCTTGTTTGTGGCGTCATGTGATTTGCTTTCCACCGGTTTTCCGGCTCATCCGTAGCTGATGTCATCCGGGAGTTCATTGTGGTCCGTTCCATCGGCGGGAAAGTAGGCTTTTAGTTTTTCTCCGGTACGCTCAATAGCGCGGATCAAACCGTCTTTAAAAGCGCCTTTCCGGAAGGATGTTTCCAGAATATCCTTGATCTCATCCCAGAAATCCGACGTGACCACGCGATGAATCCCTTCATCGCCATAGATGGCAAACCGGCGCTTCTCCGGCACGATGAAAAAGATGACCCCATTGCGGTCTTTGGTGCGATCCATTTTGAGACGGTGAAAGGCAGCCAGCGCATCTGTCACCGGGTCAGCTATCACAAAGTGCTGGATATGCACCCGGATCTCACCCGTGGTCTGCCGTTCGGCATGCCGGATAGCCATGATAATCTCCATCTCCTCTTTGGGAGAAAAGAAGCGACGGCGTCGTTTTAAGCGCTTAAACATAGCGCGTTAGTGGGTGGAGAAATCAACCTTGGGAGCAGTCTCGGCCCCGGGCTGTGCTTCAAACATGGTGCGGCGGTGAAAGCCGAACATGCCGGCAAACAAGTTGTTTGGGAAGCGGCGCACCGCCTGGTTATAGATTCGGACGGTTTCATTGAATTTGTCGCGTGCCACTTTGATGCGGTTTTCCGTGCCTTCGAGCTGTGATTGCAATTCCAGAAAGTTTTGGTTGGCTTTGAGCTCCGGATAGCGCTCTACGGTCACGAGTAGTCGGCTCAATGCGCCGGAGAGGTTATTTTGTGCTTCCTGAAACTGCCGGAGTTTTTCCGGTGTGAGATTGGATGGGTCAATGGTGACGGCCGTGGCTTTGGCGCGCGCTTCGACCACTTCGCGGAGCGTGGATTTTTCGTGCTCGGCATAGCCTTTGACGGTCTCGACGAGATTGGGGATCAGGTCGGCACGGCGCTGATAGGCGCTTTGTACATTGGCCCAGGCTTGATTGACGGCTTCGTCTTTGTTGACCAGGCCGTTGTAAGTAGAGCAGCCTCCAAGCCCCAATAAGATCAGAAGCAACAGGATAAGGAGGTTGGATGTCTTCATGATTTGTTTCGATTTTGCAGTTTAATGTAGTGTATTCGCACCAAAACTAAGCAATAAAATTGTGTAAAAACGCTTTTGTTGGACTAAAATGGTTTTTTTTTGGATTAACGCTTCAAGGCGAGGCCGGTAAGGGGATGGCCTGCGCAGGTACAACCATTGGCCGCTTGCTGTGTTTTTATGGAGCGCAACTAAAACAAGGGCATGGCAAAGAGACCGATAGACAATACGGAAAGTTTTCGCAAGGCGCTGACGGAAGGGCTGGAGTGGCCCAATGAATACATGTTTAAATTCGTAGTACCGGCCGATCCACGGAAAGAGGGTAAGATTATCGAGCTGTTTCCGGACGACGCGGATGTGAGTTTCCGGTCTTCGCGCACGGGCAAGTACACGGGCATAACCATCAAGAGTTGGATGCAATCTCCGGAGGATGTTATTCGTTTGTATGAGCAGGTCCGCAAACTCGGCGGCGTGATGGCGCTCTGAGCATCCGGTCCACCAACACGAAACCACAAAACAGAAAATTATGTCCATTCGAACCATCGAAACGACGCTCATTTTTTTGTTATTAGGTTTGGCCCTTCGGGCGCAAAGTGTCGTAGGCACCTGGCGTACCATTGATGACAACACGGGCGAGGCAAAGTCTCTGGTCAAGATATACAAGGAGGGGGACAGGGTGTACGGTAAAGTCATCAAGCTGCTGCGCGAGCATCCCAGCACGGCGATCTGCTCCAAGTGTACGGACGAGCGCAAAGACCAGCCGATCGTGGGCATGGTCGTGATGAAGGATATGAAGCAAGACGGCCGGTATTGGCGGGGAGGCAACATTCTGGATCCGGAGAAGGGCCGGGTCTATACTTGCAAAATCTGGTTGGCGCCTGACAATCCCGACAAGCTCTATGTGCGCGGCTACATTGGTCCGTTCTTTCGTACCCAGAATTGGTATCGGGTGGAGTAGTATGGCAACTGTTCGGGTAACGGTAGGAGGGTTTGCCAAGCCCGGTGCCCGGCGCTGCCGGTTGTGAACTTGGCCTGACTGGAAGTGCTATTGGTAGTTTGGCAAACCGGAGGGCAGGCTTGCTTGGGCGCTGCTCGTTTCGACTCTGCCCTTCGACGTTGCCCCACTTCGACGGTTCGGTTCGGCGGGCTCAGTTCGACAAGCTCGGTTCGACTGCGCTCACCGACCGCACTGCTCACACCGACCGCAGTGGCCAAGGGCAGCGCTCACCGACCGCACTGACCACAGCGGCTACTCTCACATTCTTCCAAATTAGTTTTTGGGTAACTGTTTAGGTACCCGCTGTTTTTGGAAGTACCGATTAGCTTTTTGCCGGCGCCCGCCGGCAAAATATTCTTTCAAACCGCTATGCTGCCCCGCTACGCCCCGCACTTACTTGCTTGGCCTGGTTTTCGCTTTGCCCCTTCCCGCTTATGCTTTTTGCAAGATGAACACTATATCACTCCGCTTTTATGGGCAAGTAAGCGCGGGACCGCTATGCCGCCCCGCACTTACTTGCTTGGCCTGGTTTTCGCTTTGCCCCTTCCCGCTTATGCTTTTTGCAAGATGAACACTATATCACTCCGCTTTTGCGGGCAAGTAAGTGCGGGACCGCTATGCCGCCCCGCACTTACTTGCTTGGCCTGGTTTTCGCTTTGCCCCTTCCCGCTTATGCTTTTTGCAAGATGAACACTATATCACTCCGCTTTTGCGGGCAAGTAAGCGCGGGACCGCTACACCGCCCCGCACTTACTTGCTTGGCCTGGTTTTCGCTTTGCCCCTTCCCGCTTATGCTTTTTGCAAGATGAACACTATATCACTCCG
>JALVEF010000539.1 GCA_027031185.1 Saprospiraceae bacterium | reverse complement strand
GACTTGCTTTGCCGGAATTAAGCTTTGGTCCTTCTGCGTGGGCTTTTTTTGTGATGAATGCCACTTGCCCCGCGCCAAGGGCAAGTAAGTGCGGGACTAACGTGTCGAAACGCATACTTCGATAAGCTCGGTCGTTGCAGTTCGACGGTTTGTCAAACTCACTGACCACAGCCCATCGCTCAGTGCATCGCACTGTTCGACTGGGCTCGGCTGGTGCTGTTGGAAAAATCGCTGCGTATATGGCCACGAAGGCTTTCGCAGGTAACCACAATTCGTAATTCATAATGGCTCTGTTGCGCGAATAGGTAGAAAAGCAGCCTTTGCCTTGCCTTGCCGACGGCCTTTGCCAACGGGCAAAATAGGCCCAAAAAACAAGCGGGGATTTAGCCCCAACCACCGGCACAGTCACGGAAAAAAAGGATTTTGTTTAGATCTTCATCGCTTTTCTGACAATTTTTTGTGCAACAAGGCCATTCGTAATTGAATTTAACCCTTTGTTAAAAACCCGCTGATACTTTGGCCGTTGAATATACGTTTGGCTCTAAAAGATACGCATGTCTAAAATTTGGTTGACGATAGGCCTGGTGGTGGGGTTTGGATTTTGGGCGGGCGCCCAAAATCCGTCTCCGGATGAGTTGCGCCAGCTCCAACGCTATGAAGACTCGCTCGGCGTATTGGCCTATATGATCATCAACGACTCCCTGGAGCTCAATCGCTTTGCGGCCGTCAAAGCTTTTATACCCAAATTTGTTAAGGCGCTGAAAATCAGGCATTCGTTTTATTACCCCTTCAAACAGCTGCAGCCTTATATATCGATTTTATATCCACCGGACAGCAGCTTCCGCGTCATCACCTGGCAGGTGGCGGGCGATGCCGACTTCCGCAATTTTGGCACGATTCAGATGAGGGCTGATACACTCCACATGTTTCCGCTCATTGACCGGTCGGAGACCTATCCGTATCCGCAAGTGGAACATGTCGAACTACCTCCTAAGCAGTGGTTTGGAGCAATCTATTATCGCCTGATGCCCGTCAAGCGCCGGCGCACGACGCGTTACCTTTTGTTTGGATTTGACAACTATACGCCTACGACGCGGCGCAAGGTGCTGGACGTGCTGACGTTTAAGGACGGAAAGCCGTTGTTCGGTGCGCCCATTATTGACTTTCCGGAAAAGGGCGAAACCAAACACCGCCTGGTGTTGGAATACTACTCCGGCAGTTCGGTTTCGCTCAATTATGACGCGTCGCGCGGCATAATTATTTATGATCATTTGATCATCACGCGTGACCGGGATGGGGCCCCGCTGTCGGTGCCGGATGGTTCGTATGAGGGCTTTGAAATCAAGCGCGGGCGGCTCAAGCACATAGACAAGGTATTTCATGAGAAGCAGAATGAACCGCCCCGCCCGCATCCCGTTCTAAATGATAACAAGGATATTCTGGGGCGACCCAACTAAAATTGCCGGTGCATTATGGATACTTTCTCAGAGGACAGGTTTTGGCACAAACTCGGGCGTTTTGCCTCCACCATCGGCCTGAAGGCAGTCTATACCGCGCTGCTGTTGTATTATGCGTACAAGAAAAAAGAGACGCCGAAGTGGGCCAAACGTGTTGTGGTCGGTGCCTTGGTTTATTTGATTGTGCCCGTAGATGCCATTCCGGACTTTATTCCGCTTTTGGGATTCACTGATGACCTGGGGATATTGACCAGCGGCCTGCTCACCATCGCCGCGTATATTGACGATGACGTACGCCGCAAAGCCCGCCAAAAGCTGGATGCGTGGTTTCCTGTGGTGACGGAGACGGATATTGATGAAATTGACGACCGGCTCACCTGATAGACGTTTTGCCCTTTATAGCTCGCAACTGTTTAGGTACCCGCTGTTGTTGCGCTAAAAACAGGAGCACCTAAACAGTTACTATAGCTCAATCTTCTTCTGCGGCCGCTACAGCAATACTCTTGGTGGTGCGTGCGCCCAGGGCTTTGATTTTTTCCGCTTTGCCCAGGATGGTATCGCCCGGGCGCTTGCCTTCAGAAAGCTTGTTCATAGCGGCCTGCCAGGCTTCCTCCGCCCCCCGGAGCCGTTTGCCGACTTTATTCATGTCTTCGACAAAGGCGGCGAACTTGTCATAGAGCTGTCCGCTCAGACGCGCGATTTCCCGCACGGATCTATTTTGCTTGTCCTGTCGCCACAGAAAGGCCACGGTGCGAAGCGTGGCCAGTAGGGTAGTGGTGGTCACCAGAACCACATTTTGGCGCAAGGCTTCTTCCAGCAGGTCGGGCGCTTCGCGCACCGCCAGATGGAAGGCGGGCTCGATGGGGACAAACATAAATACAAAGTCCGGGGTGTTGAGGTCTTTTAGATTTTGATACTTTTTGCTGCTGAGCTTTTTGATGTGCTGGCGGAGGCTTTTGATGTGGGCACGCAAATAAGCCTCACGCACCGTCGGGTCTTCGGCGGCAATGTATTTCTCGAAGTCCTTGAGTGAAACTTTGGAATCAATGATGATGTGCTTTTCCTCCGGTAAGTGAACGATAAAGTCCGGCCGCTGGGTCTGGCCATCTTCATCCATGCCCGTAAACTGGGGCCGGAAATGCACTTCTTTTTGCAGGCCGGCATTTTCGAGAATGCGTTGCAGCTGTAGCTCGCCCCAGTTGCCTTGCAATTTGTTGTCACCTTTGAGCGCACGGGCCAGGTTGTTGGCCTCTTGGGAGATTTGCTGATTGAGCTGCTTAAGGCTGATGACTTCAGCAAAAAGTGATTGCCGGGCTTGGGCCTCATGTTGGGCTTTGCGGTCTATTTCGGCACGAAACTCCGCGATCTTTTCTTTGAGCGGGCGCAGGATGTCGTTAAGTTGGGTGCGGTTGGTCTGTGTCAGACGGTCCGCTTTTTCGCTTAGAAGCTTGGTGGCCAGATGCTCAAATTGCCGGGCAGCTTGCTGCTGGATTTCCCGGACGGCAGCTTTTTGCTGCTCGATTTGTTCTTGCTGAGTTTGTAGCAGGAGGCGTTGTTCGGTCATTTTTTGCTCGGTCTCGTGCCGAACTTTCATGAGCCGGATTTTGGCGCCCCACCACATGACGAGTGCACCGGCGGCGGCGCCGCCGGTGAAGACCAAAATCAAAGTAACGGGATCTGTCATGTCTAAGGCATTCATTTTGAACAGCTAATGTACGGAAAATTGTTGTGAATTGGGCGAATTGGCGGAAGACAACCATATCGTTTTTGGGAGGAATGGATGAATTGAAGAATCGAGGAATCGAAGAATGGAGGAACGGCTCATATTCCGAAACGGTAAAACCTAAAAGCCTTTGGAAACCTTATAGGTTTGAGTTCACGGCGTTATACCGTTAAAGCTTTACATACTGGCCAGCCCGATAGCGAAGCCAGTGGTCGCCGATGACAAGCCAGGCCATGGCTTCCACGATAGGCACGGCGCGTGGCACTACACAGGGATCATGCCTGCCTTTGGCAGGCAAACTCACCCTTTCCCCGTGTATATCCAGCGTTTCGCGGTCTTGCATTAAGGTGGAAACGGGCTTGAAAGCGGCGCGGAAATAGACGTCGCGGCCGTTGGTGATGCCGCCGAGAATGCCGCCCGCGTGGTTCGTTTCCGTGGTGATTTGGTCGCCGTCCCGCACAAAGTTGTCATTGTGCTGTGATCCCAACATGCCGGCAGCCCGAAAGCCTTCGCCGTAGTCAAATCCCTTGCAGGCGTTGATGCTCAGAATGGCTTTACCCAGGTCGGCGTGGAATTTATCGAACACCGGTTCGCCTAAACCGATCGGCAATCCGCTGATCACGCCGGTAATTTGCCCTCCCACTGTGTCACCCGCATCGCGTACGCGTTCGATGAGCTGCTGCATGGCTTGGGCCGTGTCCGGATCCGGACACCGGACGGGGGAGTCGTCTATATGTGACAAATCCAGTTCTTGGTACGGGCGTTCCAGCCAGACATCTCCAACCCGGCTCACAAAAGCTTGCACGCGGACACCTTCGGGCATAAGCCATTGCCGGACAAGATCAGCAGCGGCGACACGTGCGGCTGTCTCGCGTGCGGAGGCGCGTCCGCTGCCGCGATGGTCGCGATGGCCGTATTTCTTTTCATACGTGAAGTCGGCATGCGAGGGGCGGAGTACGGTACGAAGATGGGTGTAATCGCCGGGCCGGTGGTCGCGATTGCGGATGATGCCGGCAATGGGGGCACCTGTCGTCTTGGATTCGAACAGGCCTGATAGGATTTCCAATTGGTCTTTTTCGTTGCGGGGGGAAGTGATGGCGGACTGTCCCGGACGACGCCGGGCCAGGGTGGCCTGAATTTGGCCGGTGTCAATGGCAATACCGGCGGGTAGCCCGTCCAGGACGAAGCCGATGGCGGGGCCGTGAGATTCGCCGAAGGTTGTCAATCGCAATAGCTGACCGAATTGGTTGCCGGGCATGGTAGCGGGATTAGCGGGGCGGTTCGAGGGTGAGATCCACTTTGTACTCGCGATTATTGCGAATGACGGTCAGGGTCACCCGGTCACCGGGTTTGTAGTCGTCCAGGGCGAGTTTGAGCTCTTCGGGATTGGTGACTTCTTTGTCGTCAATAGCGACGACGACATCGCCCAGGTAAATGCGACCGAAAGCATCCATCATGGCAGGCTTGAGGCCGGCCTTTGCCGCGTTGCTGTTTTTATAGACATAGTTGATGACGGCACCTTTGACGCGGCGGCTGAGCGATTCGGCAATTTCGAATCCCAGGGAAGGGCGGATGATCTTGCCGTTGCGGATGAGTTCCGGGACGACCCAGGCCACCTCGCCAACGGGGATGGAAAAGCCAATGCCGGCAGACGCTCCGGACGGGGAATAAATGGCTGTATTGACGCCGATTAGCTCGCCGCGGGCATTGATGAGCGGGCCGCCCGAATTGCCCGGATTGATGGCGGCATCGGTTTGGATGGCACCACGGATGGGTACGCCGTTTTGTCCCTTGATCTCGCGGTCCAGGGCGCTGATGACTCCGGTGGTCAGCGTTTGGTCCAGTCCGAATGGATTGCCGATGGCCATGACGAACTGACCGACACGGAGTTGTTCCGAACTGCCGACAGGGATGGGGTGCAACTTGGCCGCCGGAGCATCTATTTTCAAGACGGCGAGGTCTTTTTCCGGGGCTACGCCCACCAATTTGGCTGTCCAGGTAGTGTGGTCAGCCAGGGTGACCCTGGCACCGTCGGCGCCTTTGATGACGTGGAAGTTGGTCACGATATGGCCGTCCTTGTCCCAGACAAAGCCGGATCCGGTGCCGCTGGGGATTTCATATTCATTGCGCTCGCCCCAAAACGAGTATTCATTGCGGATGACGGAGGTGGTGATATAGCAGACCGACGGGGCCGTCTGTTGAAATAGTTCAATGACGGCATCTTCGGTAGCGTGAAGGATGTCACCGGGGGCCAAATTGGAGGTGCTGCCGGTCAACCTGGGGCGAGGTGGCGCCTCGTTGTGTTTGACGGGGGGGACTGGCTTTTGGGTTTGCCGGTAGTAGGTGCCCAAGACGACGCCGGCGGAGATTAAGAGAATCCAGGTAAATAGCTTTTGAATTTTCATGATAAAGCATTTGGGCTGTGTGCTACCGGCTGATCAGCCAGCGCATGCTCCCTGCCTTGGGATCGGCAGTCCGGAGTAAGTAAAATCCTGTGGGCATGTGGCTGATATTTAAGGTACGACTGCTACCGGGCGGCACAATCACACGTTGCCATTCTCTGCCTAAACAATCAGACAGTACAACGGTTTGGGCGGCGGGCAAGTTATTGGAAACCGTCAGTATTTCGGACGCCGGATTGGGGTAGAGGCGAATGCCTCCATCCGCGACAGGCCCGGCAGTGGCCACGATGGTCTGCCAGCGCGCTTCAAACTCCTGGACGTAAATGTTGGCGATATCTGCATCGTGGATGATGAGCGTATTTTCATCGTTGTAGTGTTCGGCCGAATAGGTCCAGTTGTGTGACCCGGTAGCGACAAACGGGTCGGAGTCCGTCGCTTCGGCATCCACAATGAGATATTTGTGGTGCAGGAAGCGGTTGGGCTCTTCGTAGTCATAAATGGCCAAGCCGGCGGCTTGGAATTGGTCAGTAATGGTCCCGTTGTATTGGTTTTCAATGAGTCCGCGGATGGGCACCGTCTGATTGAGCAGTGCATTCTCCAGATCGTCATTGGTGAAGGCCAGCAAGGCAAAGCGCAAGTCATGGTCGGCGGATTGGACGGCATCTACCAAATGGGATGTGGTCTGATCACTCGGCGAGAAGTACACCTCGACAGGTACACCGTTGATAAAGAGCGAATGGGGCGTGTTGTCCGTCTTTGCACTACCAAACTTGGCAGCGGTGGCGTTGGGCTGATCTCCCGTCCCGCCCCACATT
>JALVEF010000538.1 GCA_027031185.1 Saprospiraceae bacterium | reverse complement strand
TAAGTGCCGGAAAGTCCTTTGGCTTTCCGGTTTTTATTTGGGGTGGGGCGGGGCCAATTCATCCGTTTGCACGGGAGCGCGGGAGCCGCTACCTTTGCAAGCTATGACACCACAGACCGTTGCATTTTATACGTTGGGCTGCAAGCTCAATTTTTCCGAAACCTCGACCATCGGCCGGCAATTTGCCCGTGCCGGCTATACCGAAGTGCGCTTTGAGCAAGGCGCCGACGTCTATGTCATCAACACTTGCTCCGTCACCGAACAGGCAGACAAGAAGTGCCGTCAAATCGTGCGCCGTGCCCTGAAAACAGCGCCTGATGCCTTTGTCATTGTGACCGGCTGCTACGCCCAGCTCAAGCCGCGCGAGATTGCCGGCATCCCCGGCGTGGATCTGGTGCTGGGGGCCAATGAGAAATTTCGGATACTCGACTATCTCCACGACCTGAAAAAATTGCCCGGGCGGGCGGCCGTCCATGCGCAAGAGATTGCCCGGGCCAAACATTTCCACAACGCCTATTCCATCGGGACGCGCACGCGTTCCTTTCTCAAAGTGCAGGACGGATGCGACTACAAGTGTACCTTCTGCACCATCCCGAAGGCGCGAGGTGCCAGCCGCAGTGACAGCGTGGAAAACATTGTGGCGACAGCGCACGAACTGGCCCGGCAGGGGGTGCACGAGATCGTGTTGACAGGTGTCAATGTCGGTGACTTTGGCAAGGGGACCGGAGTCATCGAAGGTCGGCGGCCCCGCCGGCAGGACTTATTTATTGACTTGATACGCGCGTTGGACCGTGTGGAGGGCATAGACCGCTACCGCATTTCGTCCATTGAGCCCAATTTGCTTACGTCCGAGATCATAGACTTCGTGGCAGGCTCCGAGCGTTTTATGCCCCATTTCCACATCCCGCTCCAGTCCGGCAGCGACCGCATCCTGGCCCTGATGAAGCGGCGTTACCGCCGCGATTTGTTTGCCGGGCGGGTGGCCGCCATCAAAGCGCGCATGCCGGAGGCCGGTATCGGCGTGGACGTCATCGTAGGCTTCCCCGGCGAGACCGAAGAAGACTTTATGGAGACCTACCGTTTTTTGCAAGAATTAGACATCAGCTATCTCCACGTATTCACCTATTCCGAGCGTCCCGGCACGCCCGCGGCGGAAATGAAGGGGAGTTTGCCGCCCGAAGTGCGGCGGGATCGGAATCGCATGCTCCGCATCTTGTCGGAAAAGAAGCAGGCCGCGTTTTATGCATCGTTTGCCGGGCAGGTGATGGAGGTGTTGGCCGAGCCGTCCGGTGAGGAAGGCATACTGACGGGCTTTACGAAGAATTATATCAAGCTGCGCTTTCCGGGTAGTGCGACCCTGGTCAATCAGTTGGTGGAGGTGGAGTTGGCCGGCGTGCCGGGCGGCGAGGGCAAGCTGCTTGTGAGGGTGTGAGTTTTCTTTTTTTGTCACTGGTTGGGTGCTCCTGTTTTTAGCACAAAAACAGCGGGTACCTAAGTAGTTA
>JALVEF010000537.1 GCA_027031185.1 Saprospiraceae bacterium | reverse complement strand
CCCCCAAAAAGTCTATATAGGCAGCGAGCACCCCGCCGGCTACCGTGGCCATCCCGCCGACCATCACGAGCAGGATCTCGGACCGCGTCATCTTTTCCAGATAGGCCTTGATGAGCAAGGGCGCTTCCGTCTGGCCCAGGAAGATATTGCCCGTCACGGACAACGCTTCGGCACCCGACACATGCAGAAAACGCGTCAGCACCCAAGCCATTCCGCGCACCACAATCTGAATGATACCGAGATAAAACAACAGCGACGTCAGGGCCGAAAAGAAAATGATCGTCGGCAAGATCTGAAAGACGAATATGAAGCCGTACTTGGACGAATCCATCAAACCACCCAGCAAAAACTCACTGCCGGCCCGGGTATAGTCCAATACCGCCACGAACAGCCCGCCCACAAACTCAAAAAAGCGTTTGACCATCGGTACATACAAGACACCCACGGCCAACAGAAACTGGGCCAACAGCCCAAATCCCACCGTCCGCCAGTTGATCCGCTTCCTGTCTGAACTCAGCACATAAGCTAATCCAATCAAAAACACCATGCCCAACAAGCCACGCAGTACGCTATGGACACTGACGCCGGTGCTCGGCAAGATGACCGCCTCCGTCTCCTGCGCATACAGGGGCATCAGCAGACAAATACCCGGAATAAGTAGTAAAATTCGTCTCATCTCTTTGGTAGATTTCTCTCTGCAACTTGGTGCCAAAAGTAACACAAAATTCCGGTGTGGAAGCAAGTGCGCCGCTATATACGGCTTACCGCCGTATATAGCGGCGCACGACAGGCTTATTAAGGCCGGCCATTTGGCCAAAAAGCAGTAGTTTTGTCTCCCGGTATGGGAGCAGTACAAAAACCTTTTATCATCGGAATTACCGGAGGCAGTGGAGCCGGCAAGACGACGCTTGTCCGTGCCCTGCGGGATTACTTTTCGGAAGAGGAACTGTGCATCATCTCACAAGACGACTACTACCTGCCGCGCGACCAGCAGGAACCCGATAAAAGAGGCGTAAAAAACTTTGACCGCCCCAAGTCCATAGACCGCGAAGCCTTCGCCAGGGACATACAAAAACTCATCGCCGGCGAGACGGTCACCATCAAGGAGTACACTTTCAACAATCCGCATGCCGAAGCACGCCTGATCACGCTCAAACCGGCGCCCGTCATCATTGTGGAAGGTCTCTTCGTCCTCCACATCAAGCGCATCCGCAAACTCCTGGATCTGAAGGTCTTTGTCCAGGCCAAAGAAAATATCAAGCTCATCCGCCGCATTATCCGCGACCAACAGGAGCGCAACTATCCCCTCGAAGACGTCTTGTATCGCTACCGGCACCACGTCATGCCTACCTATGAAAAATACATCCGGCCCCACATTGACCGCGCCGACATCGTCATCAACAACAACGACCAAATGGAAAACGGCATCCGCATACTCAAAGCCTTCATCCGGGAGGAGGCAGAAAAACGGCGTGCGGCCTCCTCGGCTACCCCTCCAAAGCCCGGCGAAT
>JALVEF010000536.1 GCA_027031185.1 Saprospiraceae bacterium | reverse complement strand
AGAATGTGGCAAAGCAAGTAAGTGCGGGGCAAGCTATTTTTAATTTTTAATTTTTAATTAATATAAGTCGCTGGGGATCAGTATTGTTCCTTTTCATTAGGGAAGTCCCGCTCGCGCACATCGCGGATATAGCGCTCTACGGCATCTTTGATGTCATCATAGAGATTGAGATAACGGCGCAAAAAGCGGGGGCTAAAGTCCTTGGTGATGCCCAATAAGTCATGCGAGACCAGTACCTGGCCATCGGTGCCGCCACCGGCACCGATGCCGATGGTGGGGATATCCAACATTCCGGAGACCCGGGTGGCCAGGGCAGCGGGGATCTTCTCCAGTACAATGGCAAAGCACCCGATTTCCTGAAGCATCAGCGCATCGCGTACCAGACGCTCCGCTTCGGCCTCTTCTTTGGCACGCACCTGATAGGTCCCGAACTTGTAAATAGATTGCGGCGTCAGACCGAGATGGCCCATGACCGGGATCCCGGCGGATAAGATGCGGATAACGGACTCTTTGACTTCTTCCCCGCCTTCCAGTTTGACGGCATGCGCACCGGACTCCTTCATAATGCGGATGGCGGAGTCCAGGGCCCGGCGAGAATTGCCCTGATAAGTGCCAAATGGCAGGTCCACCACGACGAGCGCCCGCTTGATGGCCCGGATGACCGACGAGGCGTGGTATATCATCTGATCCAACGTGATCGGCAGCGTCGTCTCGTGACCGGCCATCACATTGGATGCCGAGTCCCCGACCAAAATCACGTCTATCTTTGCCGCATCGAAGATGCGCGCCATCGAATAATCATACGCCGTCAGCATCGCGATCTTCTCGCCGCGCCGCTTCATCTCGTGCAAGACGTGTGTGGTCACTCGCTTGATTTCCTTGTGCGTGGACATGGCTTTCCCTTTTTCAACGCGCAATAAAGCCATTTTTTGAAAAACATAGAAGCCGGACACCAAAAAATCCGTTACTGTTTGGGTGTTCCTGTTTATTGCACAAAAACAGCGGGTACCTAAACGAGCACAAAAATCAAACTATGCCGCACCACGCGGCAAAAACACTTACTTTTGGCGCAGCCAAAGTAAACTCAAAATGAAAAAACTCCTGCCTGCCGCACTCTTCCTCGCCCTGCTGGCGATGACAGCTTGTGACAATGAACTGGACCTGGCCGCCGACTGGAAGGATGTGTCGGTCGTGTACGGCAAGCTGTCTATATCCGACACCGCCCAATACATTCGCATCGAGCGAGCTTTCCTTGACGACAAACAGAGCGCATTGAGCTTTACCAAAAATCCGGACTCCATCTACTATGCCAATGCCAGCGTCCGGCTGGTGCGACTGTCCGATGGCAGCACTTATGAGCTAACGCGCGTGGATGCCAACGCGGAAGGCTACGTGCGCGACACGGGCATCTGGGCGCAAAGCCCCAACTACGTCTATAAAATCCGCACGGCGGACCTGCCACTGGTGGCGGGCGAGGAATACGAGCTTGTCATTGACAAGGGGCCGGACTTTCCCGTCAGCAAGAGCCAAACCACCGTCGTCGGCGCACCGGAGATCATCTTTTCGACCGATCCGCCGAAGATGGGGCTATCGTACAACGCGCCATACAAAGTAGCCTACCATGACGGTGGAAACGGGGTATTGTATGACCTGGACTTGTTTTTCCACTACGAGGAAAACAGTGCCGACCAGCCCAATGTCTTTACGCCTCATACGATCCGTTGGAAGGTGTTGAAGGGTGCGCAGCCGGAGGCTGCGCAAGGCAATATCAAGCGGGTCAGTTTTGAGGGCATCGAGTTTTACCGGTGGCTGCGGGACAATCTCACGGCAGACCCGCTCATCAAGCGCAAGTTTCTATCCATAGACCTGATGTTGACAGCGGGCGGGAAGGAATTGAAGGAATACACCGACATCGAGCGGGCCAACTTCGGCATCACCGGTTCGGAAGTCCAGTTTACCTATTCTAACATCGAAAACGGCGTGGGCATATTCACCTCGACAGCCATGGACTCGGTGAGCAATATCCAGCTGAGCGCCCCCGCCCTGGACTTGCTCAAAAACGGGGACATTACGCAGCCGCTGGGATTCATCCAATAGAGGCGGGGATCCCATGTGGACGCCAACCTGTAAGGCGCGCCCGCGCTTACAGGTTGGCGTCCGGGCCGAAGATGCCCTTGGGCATTTTGCCCTTGGACATCATGTGCATGAGTTTGCGCATCTGCTCAAACTGCTTGATAAAGGCGTTGATGTCTTCCAGAGATCGTCCGCATCCGCGGGCAATGCGTTTTTTGCGGCTCAGGTTCATCACTTCAGGATGCTCCCGCTCATACGGCGTCATAGAAAAGATAATGGCCTCCACCTTTTCCAATGCCCGGTCGTCAATCTCCACGTCTTTAAGTGCCTTGGACATTCCCGGGATCATGGAAAGCAGCGAGCGCATATCTCCCATGCGCTTGATTTGCTTGATTTGTCGTAGGAAGTCGTTGAAGTCGAGCTTGTTGCGCTTAATCTTCTTTTCCAGGCGTTTGGCTTCTTCCTCGTCAAACTGCTCCTGGGCGCGCTCGACGAAGGAGACGATGTCACCCATCCCGAGGATGCGCTGGGCCATGCGATCCGGGTGGAACACGTCAATGGTGTCGAGCTTCTCACCGGTGGAGACAAATTTGATGGGCTTACCCACCGTGTACTTGATGGACAAGGCCGCACCACCGCGGGTGTCGCCATCCAGCTTGGTGAGTACGACACCATCATAGTTAATGCGCTCGTTGAAAGCTTTGGCGGTATTGACCGCGTCCTGACCGGTCATGGAATCCACGACAAAAAGCGTCTCTGTGGGATGGATGGCCTTTTTGAGCGATTCGATCTCGTCCATCATCATCTCATCAATGGCGAGGCGTCCGGCGGTATCCACGATGACGACGTCGCGCCCGTTTTCCTTGGCATAGGCAATGGCATTTTGGGCGATTTGGACGGGGTTTTCGTTGCCCGGCTCCTTATAAATGGGGACGCCGATTTGTTCGGATATGGTAGTGAGTTGGTCAATGGCGGCGGGACGATAGACGTCGCAGGCGACGAGAAGCGGCTTTTTGTTTTTCTTGTTTTTCAGGTAGTTGGCCAGTTTGCCGGAGAAGGTGGTCTTACCGGAACCCTGGAGACCGGCAATCAGGACAATTCCCGGGTCGGCCTTGATATTAATACCGACACTTTGGCCGCCCATCAGCTCGGTCAGTTCGTCCTGCACGATTTTGACCATAAGTTGGCTAGGCTTGACAGACTTGAGGACATTTTCGGTGCCGAGAGCCTTTTGCTTGACCTTTTCGGTAAATTCCTTGGCGATCTTGTAATTGACATCGGCAGCTACCAGGGCGCGCCGGATTTCTTTGATAGACTGGGCGACATTGATCTCGGTAATGCGATGGGTCCCGCTCAGTACCTTAAAGGCTTTGTCCATTCTGGATTGTAAGCTGTCAAACATAGTGCTTATGATTTGGGCGGCAAAGTTACGCCTTTTTGTGTGATGGATATGGCTTGTACCATGCCGTTATCGGCGTATGGGCACAGCGTATATCAACATTCCGGCTTTCTGCTTGTTTCCACGACAAAACGTCTCCTGCTGAGTAATAGCCGTATGCCCGAAAAAAAGTAACTGTTGAGCTTACTCCAAAAACGCCGATTTGACAAGTGCTCTTGGGTTTTGCCAATTACTTTAATGCCGGGCGTTTTTTAGAGTGGACTCAACAGTGGGCACCTTTACTCAAAGCGACTTGTTTTGGGGACGGTAAGAATATCGAACAAGGAACACCGATTTGAGATTTTAGAAGGAATCCCGCGCAATAGCACCGTAGTCCCGTAGGGACGCAACCTTTGTAGCCAATAGTCCAACACACAAATCAAGCTCCATAGGAGCGAAACTGCTGCCCATATTAACGAACGACAAAACCTATAAGCTTTCCAAAACCTTATAGATTTGAGATTTGGGATCTAAACAGTTGCCAGGAAGCACCGATTAGCCTTTTGCCGGCGGGCGCCGGCAAAATATTCCTTCTAACTGCTACACCGCCCGCAAGTTCAGCTGATTTTCAGTGAGTTATGTTCAAAAAGGACTGTTTAAGGAGCCTTTCTGTGGGCTTTTTTATACGAATATACATTGACAGGAAAATTATGAATGAGTAATTTTATTTACCATTTGTCTTAGTTCCCAAAGAGGTGAAACGCGAATAAATGTGTATCTTGTGAGTCGGAAACCGGACAGCATGAAATCTGGTAGCAAAAATCGTAACTGTTTAGGTGCTCCTGTTATTAGTGCAAAAGCAAGGGGGACCTAAACAGATGCCAAAAATCAGGTTATGAAAGAGGTACTGACAGTCATCGCATTATTATGGGCCGGCATGGTCACCGGTCAGGCACCCTGCGGCACTCCGGCCGGAGGATGGACACCCTGGCTGCGCCACTATCAGCAAGCCAAGGCAAACTACATCACGCCCCGGGCGGACACAACTCTGTACGTCCCGCTGACCATCCATTTGACAGCTAACGACGAAGGAATCGGCTATTATCCCTTTGAGCTATTGTTGGGTACCTTGTGCCGGCTCAATGAGGACTTCGCTCAGGCCAATATGCAGTTTTATCTCAAACTACCCATCCGCTACTTACCCAACACCGCGTACTACAACCACGGATCGGTATTGGATGGCGCCGAAATGATGTTTGCCAACGACGTAGATAGCACACTCAATATCTATTTCGTCCAGGACCCGGCGGGCAATTGCGGCTACAACCTGCCTTACGCAAGTATCGCCGTGGCCCACGCCTGTAGTGGATATGGCAGTACCACATTGACCCACGAAACCGGTCACGCCTTTCGTCTCCCCCACCCCTTCCTGGGATGGGAAGGCAAGAAGTACATGAGCGGAGATACAGCACCCGTCCAGGTGACGTATGACTACACCTACTTCCAGGATACCCTGATTCTCGATACGCTGATCATAGACACCGCATGGGTCGAATTGGTGGACGGCTCCAATTGTGCCATCGCCGCCGACGGCTTCTGTGATACTCCCCCGGACTACCTGTCTTACCGGTGGCCTTGCGATGCCAACGGCCTGAGCAAAGAAGTCCAAACAGATCCCAACGGTGCCACTTTCAAGTCCCACGGTGAGTTTTACATGTCTTATTCTTCGGACAACTGTCAGAGCAAATTCTCCCCCGAACAAATCGCCACCATGCGCACTTTTGTGCTCAACGAACGACCGGAATATCTGGTCGGCGGACAAAGCCCACTGCCGGAAATCTCAACCGATAAACCCACGCTCATCCTACCCGAATACAATGCCCTGACCGACCCGAACCATACCACACTGGTCTGGAGCAATGCAGGCAATACCGCCTTGTACCACCTGATGGTGTCCCCAAAACTGACCCTGTCACAGCTCATCGTGGACACCATCATTGCCGATACCAGCTTTGTACTCACCGGCCTGGATGCCCCACACAACTATTTTTGGAAAGTCCAGGCATTTAATACTTACCGGTTTTGCGCCCCGGTGAGCAAAAAGGGACGGTTCAAGGCCGACCCGGCTGTGGCCACACTGCCCATCTCACCCGGCACGGGCCGCATTTTTCCCACTATTGTTGCATCGGGGGGCACACTCACCATTGAACCCGGACGCACGCATACGCGGGACTTACAGCTGATATGCACCCGCATGGACGGTAGCATTGTCAAGTCCGCCCGCCTGCCGGCCGGCGCTGCCCGGTGGCAATGGCCGGTAGGGAATCTACCCGCCGGCCTGTACGTCTTGGCCGCGTATGACCACGCGACCGTGGTCATACGCCAGTTGGTAATCATTCAATAAACACATCTATTGGGGTACCCGCTGTTTTTGCGCAAAAGCAGGAGTACCCGAATAGTTACTCATAAACCGCTGCTTTGCCTACTAAATTACATGCTGATACCGCCAGGCCGCATCTGTCCAAGCGCTTGCTCAACACGGTGCTGCGCTCGTACCTGAGCTATCGCTTCAAGCGCATCGAGCGCTTTATGCAGCATCCCGTCAAAACCCAGGACGAACTGCTGGAAAGTATGCTCCAAACCGCCGCCCGAACCGAATGGGGGCGCCGGTTTGACTATTCCGGGATACGGTCGCGAGCCGACTACATACGTCGCGTACCCCTGCAGGTCTATGAAGACCTGCAACCTTTCATCCATCAAATGATGATGGGCACGCCCGACGTACTATGGCCCGGTATCACCAAGTGGTTTGCCAAATCTTCCGGAACCACAAACGACAAAAGTAAATTCATCCCCGTCACGGAGGCCAACCTGGAAACCTGCCATATCCAGGGCGGGTGGGATAGTGTCGTACTCTTTTATCAGCAGCGCCCCGATGCCGCTATCTTCATGTACAAAAACATCATCCTGCCCGGCAGCATCTCCTCTTTCCCGGCCCATCCGGAGACACAAATCGGCG
>JALVEF010000535.1 GCA_027031185.1 Saprospiraceae bacterium | reverse complement strand
ATGAAGTTGTACTTTGCGATAGCGGATCGCTATCCGAGCCGCTATCAACAGGACGGCAGTCACACTATTTATACCGGCATTCAAAGCCGGCAAAAAGCCAAAGTCATAGGCGGTCTCTATTCGGAAACGACGCATCAGCACCACCACAAGAAAAATTATAGCCGACACCCAGGCGGCAAGCCGGCGTAAAAGGCGGGCGCGTCGGGCGGAAATACTCATTGGGAAGGAGATTGTGGAGAGAGTGCGCGCTTACGCGGCGCAAGGAATAAGCCGGTTTGGCGGACCAGCAGATGCACTTCGTCCTCGCGTGTCAAATCGTAGAAGCGGCGCAGATGGCCGTCGGGGTCAATTAGGGCGGCGGCAGCGTGTAAATCTTTACCGGGGACTTTCGCACGTAGCATAGCTGCACGATCCGGCGGCAGCGGGGCAATTTGCAGCGAATCCATCGCAACATCGGCCGGTACATCGGTAAAAAACAACACGTCTTGCCGCCCGTCAAACTGCCGGTGCACACTGGCAATAATACTATCTGTCACCGGCGCACCCTGCCTGAAGAAGACAACAACCACCCGGCCTGCGGACGTGCTGTCCCCCAAACCAAACGGCGCCACCGCGCCGTAATCTTTCATTTGGGCGAAGAGATCCTTGCGATAGCGGACACCCTTGTGCACGTAGTATAAGCCCAGGAATGGCATACCTACCAAGATGGCGAAGGCTATGAGATATGCCGTCCATTTTCGCATAGAACGTATCGTTAGTGCTCCTGCAAAAACATTCCACCCGCCCTGGAGACCGGATGATCACACAAAACGAGCTTTATTGCCAAAACGGATAGACCGACGCCCGCCGGTCTATCGGTTATTTCTTCACATGTTCACCGTGTTCGGCGGGTGTTTCATGGGCCGGGAGCACGGGCACGGGAGGCATCTCCACAGGGATGACATTGCCACTGTCAAGACGCCGCTGCAAATAGCTATTGCCATCGTGGACAAAGGCGATGATCGCCCACAAGATCAGGATAAACGGCAGAGCCAGCCCCACCCGGAGCGCCTTGGACTCGTACTTCAGATGCATGAATTCGCCCAGGATAAACAGGGCCTTAATTATGCTAAAGACCGCCATCAAAAAACCGTACAATAGCTTATTCATGTGGAAGCCTTCGATCATATGGCCTTTGGCCAGCAGCGCGATGATGACTTCGATAATGGTGATGGCGCCCAGGATAATCAATCCCCGTATGACGGCCTTTTTTGCTTCTTCATAAGAGAGATGTGCCATAGCTTGTCCGATTTAGAGCAGATAAAATACCAGGAAGACAAACACCCATACCAGGTCTACAAAGTGCCAGTACAGGCCCACTTTTTCCACCATTTCATAGCCGTTGCGGCGCTTGACATAGACCCCGCTGATCACATTCAGCATGATAATAAAGAGTATCACCACGCCGGAGAAGACGTGAAAGCCGTGGAAGCCAGTGATCACGAAAAACAGGGCGCCAAATTCGCGCGGCCCGAAGGCCTGGTACTTAACCTGTCCCTTTTCCGGGCCTGAGAGTACCTTGTATTTTTTCGGAGCCCACTGGCCGTGGTGGCGGTGCACGATGTAGTTGGCACCCGCGGCAAAGTGCTCGCCTTCGCTCCCATCCTCGTTGATATACACCCCATCCGTGGTGTGCTTGCCAAACGGATTGGTAAAGAGGGTCATCCCTTCGTTCTTGATCAGATTGGTCCACTCCCAGGCCTGGCAGCCCAGAAAGGTAAGCCCACCGATGATGGTCATCCCCAACCAAAAGGCGGCGCCGTTCTTATTCTCACGTTTTCCTTCCTGTACCGCACGCACCATCGTGACCGAGCTGACGATCAGTACAAAGGTCATCAAGGTCACGAATATCAGTGGCATGTGGTGAAGGCCACCCGGGAACGTGGAAAATACAAAATCCGAATCCGGCCACGTCAACGAACTCGCCCGCAAGGTGGCATACGAAATCAAAAAGCCGGAAAACGTAAACGCATCCGTCAACAGGAAGTACCACATCATCAGCTTGCCGTAGCCTGCCTTGAGGGGTTTGTCCGCTCCCTTCCAGGCCGGCCCGTAATCTACCTCATGATGTGCTTCCGCCACTGTACTATGATCTGCCATATCAAATGGTTTTGGTCAGATGGAAAACAAGAAAATCAACAGGTACAACCACAAAAAGCCCATAAAGTGCCAATAGTGGATGACCAGTTCAAACCGGTTTCGCCTCCGCTTTGTCGGCACAAAGCGAAGCCGAAATGCAAATATCAATGCCACCAACAGGGCGACAATGCCGCCGATCACATGCAGCGCATGCAACCCGGAGATAATGTACAAAAACGAGCCGGACGGATTGCCCGACAAATAGATACCCAGGTCGTACAAGGCCTGCCAGCCCTTGTACTGCAAGATCACAAACACAATACCCAGGACAAAGGCACCGGCCAGACCATACTTGTAGGTCTTCTCATGCCCCCGCTTGAAGCCCACATAGGACGCCTGCAACAACACACTGCTAAAGATTAGTACAAAGGCATTGAAGTAAAAAATCTGCGGTACTTCAAAGTCCAGCCATTCGCCCCCACCTTTCTTAACAAGATACGCGCTCGTCAGGGCCACAAACATCATCATAATGGACGCCAGGCCAATCCATAGCGCCAGCTTGTGCGGATGAATCCGGCTGCGGCGTTCCATATTTTGTCCATGTATGTCTGTCATTACTCTTGTCATACCCCCCACATAAAACCGACCAACACTACCGGCAAATAAATAAAGGACGCATACATCAGGCCTCGCGCCGACGCATCTGACGGCTTGCGGTACAGTTCATAGCTGCGATACAGAAAGTATAGTCCACTCCCCACCACCAACAACATCATCGGCAAGTGCAACGGTTGTCGCAGCATAAGCGCAACAGAAAAAAACAGCATCGGCACACTACTCAACACCGATATCAAACCCACGCGACGCGTCTTGCGCCCGTCGAAAGGCAATAGCCGATAACCGGCGCGCTTGTAATCCTCATCAGCCAGCCAGGCAATGGCCCAGAAGTGACCAAACTGCCAGAAAAACTGCACAGCAAACAAGTACAACGCCTCCACCTGCAAACTCCCGTGATAGGCCACGCCGCCTATCAACAAAGGCATCGCCCCGGGCACAGCACCCACCAGCACCGACAAGTTGGTCACCCGCTTGAGCGGCGTATAAATAAAAGCGTACAGCACCAGCGATATCATAGCCAGAAACGCCGTCAACGGATGCAACAACACCAGAAAGACCGTACCGACTAATATCATCACACCTGCATAAAACACCGCCTCCGACGACGACATCCTACCGGCCGGCAACGGCCGGTCCTTGGTCCTTTCCATCATCGCGTCAAAGTCGCGCTCCAGGATCTCGTTCAGTGCATTGGCCGCACCCGTGATCAAAAAGCCACCCAGGCCCAGCAGCACATAACTCAACATGTCCGCTTGCCCGCGCGACACGACATACAGCGACGCCACCGATGAAAATATCACAAGCGTACCCAGGCGAAACTTCGTCAGTTCCACCAAGTCCTTCAGGTACGACCCGGCTGCCGCCAGTTGTATGGTCAACGCCCGCTTCATGCACTATCCCAATCTAATGTACGGCACTCGTCTCGCCGTCCAGCTTCGGCTGGATCTGCGGAATAAAGTCAAAGCCGTCTTTACCATAATCATACGCCCAGCGCTGCACCGTAGGCAGCTTGCCCGGCCAGTTGCCGTGTCCGGGCAAAATCGGCGTCGTCCATTCCAGCGTAGTGGACTTCCACGGGTTCTTGCTCCTTACCTTCTTGCCAAAAAACATGCTGTGGAAAAAGTTGGTCACAAATACCAACTGTACGAAAAACGCGATAATCGCCATTACGGTGATAAACTTGTTCAACTCTGAAAACTGAGAGAAAGTATCAAACACGTCAAACTTATAATACCGCCGCGGCACACCGGCCAAACCCATATAGTGCATCGGCCAGAATATCAAATAAGCCGTCAGCATCGTCCCCCAAAAGTGGATTTTGCCCAACGTCTCATTCATAAAGCGGCCAAACATCTTGGGAAACCAGTGATACACGCCGGCAAACATCCCGAAAAAGGCCGCCACACCCATCACGATATGGAAGTGAGCCACCACGAAATACGTGTCGTGCATCTGTATATCAATGGCGGAATTGCCCAAATACAATCCGGTCAATCCACCGGATATGAACATGGATACAAAGCCGATCGCAAACAGCATCGGCGTATTAAGTGTCAAATTTCCTTTGTAGAGTGTCGATATCCAGTTGAATACTTTCACGGCGGAAGGCACCGCGATGATCAGCGTGAAGATGGTGAAGAAGTTGGCGATGAAGGGATTCATCCCCGAGACAAACATGTGATGCGCCCAGACCAAAAAGGACAAAAACGCAATCGAAGCGATTGAGATGACCATCGCCTTATAGCCGAAAATCGGCTTGCGCGCGTGCGTGGACATCACCTCCGACACGATACCCATCGCCGGCAAGATGATGATATACACTTCCGGGTGACCCAAAAACCAGAACAAGTGCTGATACAATACCGGGCTCCCCCCCACATTATCCAGCGCATGGCCATTGATGAAGATCTCACTCAAATAGAAGCTGGTACCCAGGCTGCGATCTGCCATCAGCAACAGAAAGCCGGCCACCAGTACCGGGAATGACAGCAAGCCGATAATCGCCGTAATAAAAAACGACCAGATCGTCAGCGGCAGACGCCACATGCTCATTCCCTTAGTGCGCAGGTTCAGCACCGTCGTCACGTAATTCAGCCCACCGAGCAGGACCGACACCACAAAGAGCGTCAGACTAATCAGCCACAGCGTCATACCTGTCCCGGATCCCGACATCGCCTGCGGCAAGGCGCTCAGTGGCGGATAGGCTACCCAGCCCCCCGAAAACGGGCCGGTACTCACAAACAGCGAAATAAACATTACCACGCTCGCCAGAAAGAAAAACCAATAGGACATCATATTGAGCAGCGGCGAAGCCATATCACGTGCCCCTATCTGCAGCGGAATGAGCAAGTTGCTAAACGTTCCGCTCAAGCCGGCCGTTAGCACGAAAAAGACGATGATCGTCCCGTGCATCGTCACCATGGCGTAATAAAACTCCGTACTCAAATGGCCGACACCCTGACTGTTTACCACAATCCACTTGCCCAGCAGCGGCTTGAGCCAGGTGAGACTCTCGGCCGGAAATCCCAATTGCAAGCGAAAGATAACAGACATGGCCGCACCGATGATGGCCCAAAACATACCAGTAAGCAAAAACTGCTTGGCTATCATCTTGTGGTCCATCGAGAAGATGTACTTCGTAATGAAGTTGGACTGGTACGGGTCTTCGTCGTGATGATGCTCATGGAAATGATCATCGTAGCCCTTGTCTTTCAAGAGTTTTTCATCATCAACAAAGAGCGTGGACTTCTCCATTGCGTTTATGTTATAGCGGATTAAAGAATTCGATTTGACCGACGCACATTAGTCCTTGAGAACTTTCGCCTCCGTGCGTCTGTTTTGGGCCCGCCCTTCGGGCGTGTCGTTGGATGCCACCGGCTTGGTATCGCCATAGCCCTTGGCTACCAACATATTGCCGTTGACACCGGCTTTTTGCAGATAGGCGACCACGGCATCCGCCCGCTTTTGCGACAAGGCCATATTGGCGGCGGCATTTCCTTGATTGTCCGTATGGCCGCTGATCTCAATCCGGATATCAGCATGTTTCTTCAGCGTCTCGGCCAGTTGGTCCAGTTCGGACCGCGAGTCCTCCGTCAGTTCGGCCGAGCCCGTCTTAAAATGGACATGCTCCAGTTTGATACTGCCCTCGCCTGCCGACAACATTTTGTCGAAGGCTGCCGACACCGTAGCGGGCACCGGTTCTGCCTTTTTGATTGACGTCTCATAGTAAGGCTTTTGCTTGCTCAGCCAGGCTTCATATTCTTCGGGCGTCACCACCACGACTTCGCGCCGCATGCTGAAGTGGCCGACGCCGCACAGCTCGGCACAAGCCAATTCGTATTTAAAGACCTCCCATTTTTTTGGCCCATCCGGATCTGCCGGGTCTGCGGGCACCTGATATTCGGGAATCTTCGAGAGCTTTTGACGATACTCCTCCGTGGTATATTTTGGTGTAAAGACCACATAAGTCGGCATGCCAGGCACGGCGTCCATCTTGACGCGGAAGTGGGGCAAATAGAAGCTATGTAGTACATCCCGGGCTTGCACCTTGACGCGCACTTTGCGACCCTTGGGCAATACGATCTTGTCCACAAGTAAGTCGTCCCAATTGCGCTTGTCTTCCCACACCTGGCCCACCGGATTGGAACCGCTTATCTTTCTGAAATCGCGGGTACCCAGCTCCTTATCGCGGCCCGGATACCGGATAATCCAGCCAAACTGAAAGCCGGTCACTTCCAG
>JALVEF010000534.1 GCA_027031185.1 Saprospiraceae bacterium | reverse complement strand
AAAGCCAATGCGGAAGGACCAAAGCCTAAATCCGGCAAAGCAAGTAAGTGCGGGACTTGCTTGCCTTACTTGGCCTTGCCTTGCATTGCTTTGCTTTGCCCCCCAAAAAAAAGTGCGCTCGTCGGGAGCGCACTTTTTTTGTGTGGGTCGTAATCTTCGTTTTACACCACGCCCTGGGCAATCATGGCATCGGCCACTTTCACAAAGCCGGCGATGTTTGCACCTTTGACGTAGTCCACATAGCCGTTCTTTCCCTTTCCGAAGAGGACACACTGCTCGTGGATGTTGTGCATGATTTCCTTCAAGCGGCGGTCCACTTCCTCGCGGGTCCAAGACAAGCGGAGCGAGTTTTGCGACATTTCCAGGCCGGAAGTGGCGACACCGCCGGCATTGGCAGCTTTGCCGGGCCCGTACAAGATATGTGCATCCTGAAAGACCTGAATGGCACCCGGTGTAGAAGGCATGTTGGCTCCTTCGGAGACACCGATGACGTTGTTTTTCATCAGGCGCTTGGCATCCGCTTTGGTAATCTCGTTTTGCGTGGCAGACGGGAAGGCCAGATCGGCCTTGATGCCCCAGGGCTTTTCGCCTTCGAGATAGAGCAGGCCGTATTCTTTGGCAAACTCCTTGATGCGACCGCGACGGTTGTTTTTCAAGTCTTTGATGTATTCGAGCTTTTCGCGGTCTATGCCTTCTTTGTCATAGACTGTGCCGTTGGAATCTGACATCGAATGGACAGTCCCCCCAAGATCCAGGATTTTCTCCACGGTATATTGGGCTACATTGCCGGAGCCGGACACCAGACAGCGCTTGCCCTCGATGCTTTCGCCCTTGCGCCTGAGCATCTCACTCATAAAATACACATTGCCGTATCCGGTCGCTTCGGGACGGATCAGGCTCCCGCCATATTCCATGGCTTTGCCGGTCAACACACCGGTATGCTCTTTCGTCAGGCGTTTATACATGCCGTACAGATAGCCGATCTCACGACCACCTACCCCGATATCACCGGCGGGCACGTCAATGTCCGGGCCGATATGGCGGTACAGCTCGGTCATAAAACTTTGAGCAAAGCGCATCACTTCGCCGTCGGATTTGCCTTTGGGATCAAAGTCAGATCCCCCCTTGGCACCGCCCATAGGCAGCGTGGTCAGGCTGTTTTTAAAGATTTGCTCAAAGCCCAAAAACTTCAAAATGCTCAGATTGACACTCGGGTGGAAGCGCAAACCGCCCTTGTACGGCCCGATGGCATTGTTGAATTGGACACGATAGCCCTTGTTGACCCGGATTTTTCCTTTGTCATCTACCCATGTCACACGAAACTGAATGATACGGTCCGGTTCGGTCAAACGCTCCATAATGGCGTGCTCACGGTACTTCTTGTGCTTGCGCGTAAAGGGGATGATCACTTCCGCCACTTCGTGCACGGCTTGGATAAACTCCGGTTCATGCGGATTGCGTCGCTCCAGGTCTGCCATGAATTTCTCCAAATCACGCTGAGCGACCTTTGAAATGGTTGTCATAACGTAAGAAAATTTTTGTCCAAAGTGAAAAAGAGCCTGCCACCTTGGCCTGAACAATAAGCGCCAAATTTAGAGGCTTTTTTCCGTAAATCTCCAACGAAAAACCCGTATTTTTTTTGGCCATACAGAATTGGCCGGAATCGCAAAATATTTACATTTTGCTAAATTGAAATACGGCAAAGACCACCGGCATCTGCACCGGCCATCAAAAACCAGCGTGCCCGAAGGGTACGCAAACTTTCGTTTTCTCCTTTGAGTCCCGATTCGTACAGCGCGCTGCAAAATTCATTCCACCATCGCATCAGTCCAAAATCCAGGTCTTGAGATCGTCAAGGGCCTCCGAAAAGGTATTGTGACCGAGCAGACAGCGCAGGTACTTGTCATTGCGGATGGGCTGGTTGAGCATATCACCGGAAAGCCAATAGCCGGCCAGCCGGTCAATGAGCGCAACGTCCTCGTCCCGTACCGCATCCATATCCAAATGCAGCAGCCGGTTAAACTCCGGAAAACTGAACTCCGCGGGCACGTCCCAGGTGGGCACCCCGTCCAAAACGGTCAGCCGGGGCTGAATGACGGGCGAAATGCGCACAAAACGGGACGAACGGGCCGGCAGTTGGGGTTCCAGAATGGTATAGGACATAAAACTGGCGGCGTCAGGCGGATCACCGAGAATGGCCGACGTCATTTTGATCAGGTCTTTGGTAAAATCGGGCTTGTCAAACCGGATGACCAGCTCCTCGTACGCAGTGGAAAATACATCTTGTTTGGGTAGATACTTGATGCCGGTGCCGATGGACAAGACGTGCAGGTCAGCAGGCGCGATGCCATTGCTGATGGCTTCGACGACGGCGGCCAAAACGGGATTGTTGTAGCCGCCGATGGCACCGTCCCAGTAATGGCGCCGGACTTCTCTGTCGCCAATGTGAAAGGTCAACTGCGCCGGTTTGTCAAAATAATTGACAGGTGCATTGGTGGCCGCGTGGACAGCCTGGACGAAGGTCGCCGGTTCGGGCAGGCGTTTGACATTGCCGCGGCGCTTGTGGAGCAAGTTGTAGGACTTGGCAGCGCTGCCCATATTGGAGCGAAAAAAGCGGGCGCGATTGCGGTAGTAGTCAAAGGCTACAATGAGAAAATGCGGCCGGCGCGGCCCCGGCACCCGCGCCGGTACGGCGGTAAGTGGCATTTGGCTGAGCGTAGGCAGGAGCAATTGTAAACCGCGGTACTTGGCCTCTGCGGAGTACTTGGGGCCGATATTGAAAAGTCGTGTCAGACGCGTCACCCAATCGCGCTGCCAAAAGCCGATGGGAGCGAATACCTTGGAGCGGATTTCGCGATCGAGAAACAGGTGTTCGATATCACTGAGCGAATAATCCTCCGCCAAGCCGGCAGCCACCAACGAGCCGCCGGAGTTGGCCACGACAAGATCAAAGTGTCCCAGGACCTCCAGCCCTTTGACATCTCCGAAAATGGCCTTCAACGCTTTGACCTGTATCAACGACCAGACGCCGCCGCCGTCCAGCGACAATATCTTGTATTTATTTGGGGATGAATGAGCCACTTTATTTGGACGATGACCGCACAAAGTTAGTGCTAAGTCTGCTTAGCACTGTCACGTCCGGTCAAAAAAGTGCCCGGCCCGAGCATTTCGCGCCTTGGGAGCGCGGGGCGCTCCCAAGGCTCAGTCGCAGCCCAGTGTCACGCGGGAGAAGGGGTCGTTATTGGGGAAGCAATTGCCCGATGGCAGTGATTCCGGCATATACCGCTTCAGATCGGGGTCCCGCAAGCCATTGGCCAAAAACAAGTATAGATATTCGCGCTCGGCCGGTGTCAGGTTGACGGGATTAAACATGGGGGAAAGCTCGCTATTTAGGACGTAGGGATTTTCGGATTTGGCTTTTAGCTTAAACAAGATGACGTCTTTGAGAGATTTTTTGGAACTGCCGTGGAAATACGAATAGTAGTCACCTACATTATACAACTGGGGCACTTTGAAGGCGCGCATATCTTCCGGTTGGCCGGTAAAGCCGCCGCGGCCCAGGTTTTTGGGGTCTGATTCCGAAGTAAAAAGTGCATCGGGGTTTTCGTACATATCCTTGGTACCGAGCCGGTGAAATTCCATGGAATTGAAGGATGGCCCCTTGTGGCAGTTGGTACAATTGGCTTTGGTCAAAAATATCACTGCGCCTTTCTTTTCGTCCGTGGTGAGCGCGTTCAGGTCGCCTTTGAGCCACTTTTGAAAGGGGGCTTCGTTGGCAAACAGGGTGCGCAAATAGGCCGCCAGGGCAAAACTGGCCGCCTTGGGCGAATAGCGGTCTTCGGGCGCCCAATCGGGGAAGGCGGCATCGAAATAAGGCCGGTATCCGTACTCGTCCAGCAGTTTTTCGTTGACTTCCATCCGGTGAAGCTCGACACCTTCAAGATGCTGGCATTCCTGGCCGTGAAAGCCATTGTAATTGACCTGGAAAATAGGATTGTCGTCCCAGGCATATTCGGTACCGACGTTTTTGTCGTTGGCGCCAAACTGGCCGTTCCAGAAAGTATTGGTGACGTAGGCGGAATTTAGGACGCTAAGTGCGCGCGTACCCTGTACGTCCAGTTCTTCTTCCTGGTAGGAGCCCATTTTGACGCGGTTGGCGTCATAGCCGATGCCGCCATCGGCTATGCCTTGAATACGGCCCGGCGTGAATCCGCGCTCGGGTAAGTGGCACGAGGCACAAGAATAGGTCTCTTGGCCTTCGCGGTATTTGGCTTTTTGGCCGAATCCGGTCTCAAAAAACAAGAAGCGCCCCAGGGTGACTTTCGCTTTGGTGATGGGATTCTGCGGGTCTTGATTGGGGATAGCGGCGTAGTCGCCCGGTTCGGGGAAGATGAAATAAGACTTATCACCGGTGGGGGCCATGTTGGTGAGCGCTCTTTCAATCTGCTGGTCCAGTGTAAGCGAGGTATCATGCTTACAGGAGACCAATGCGAGGACGGCGACAAACAACGCCCATAGTCCGGATTTCATGTTCATTGCGAGAATTTTTTGTTTTCTCGGCTCTGGGATTGTGGCCTACAAAGTTAAGGAATTTGGCGATTGCCGGCAAAGAAAAGCCATTGATTTTGGTCAGCGATGCAACGGAAAAACACCCGGCGGGTCAATCGCGCTCATCCAGCAGGTCCGGACGGCGCTGCCGGGTTCGGATCAAGGCCTGTTCGGTACGCCATTCGCGGATTTTGCGGTGATGGCCGGACAACAAGACATCCGGTACTTTCATTCCGCGGAATTCTTCCGGCCGGGTATAGAGCGGCGCACTCAACAAGCCGTCCTGAAACGAGTCCGTCAGCGCCGATGTCTCATCCCCGATGGCACCGGGCAACAGCCGGACGATGGCATCCGTCAGGATTGCCGCCGGCAACTCCCCGCCAGACAAGACATAGTCTCCGATGGAAATCTCCCTGGTCACATACAGGCTCCGGATGCGCTCGTCAATGCCCTTGTAGTGACCGGCAATGAGAATCAGATTTTGGCGGAGTGAGAGTGCGTTGACGGTTTTTTGGTCCAGCACCATACCGTCAGGAGTCAAAAAAATCACCTCGTCATACGTACGTTCTGCCAGGAGGCGGTCCAGACACGCCGCCAACGGCTCCGGCATCAGTACCATGCCCGCCCCGCCTCCGTAGGGATAGTCGTCTATCTGCTTGTACTTGCCTTTGCCATAGTCGTGCAGGTCATGCACAAAAATCTCTACCAATCCTTTGTCACGGGCCCGCCTGACAATGGAGGCGTCAAACGGCCCGCTCAGCAGGGCGGGCACGGCCGTAATAATGTCAATGCGCATGGACTTCGGCGTTTAAGATAGAAAGTACCAATTCCACCAATAGTTCACCGTCACCGGCGCTGCCGTTGTTAAGGCCTTTGGCGCGCAGGTCATACGTACGCAGCAGGGACATGCACCGTTGTATTTCGCGCGGCGGAAAATGGCGGGCTGCCTGCCGGTATTTGTTGACCAAAAAGCGAAATCGCACACCCAGCGCCGCCATCAACTCAGCATCAGATGCGCCGGCATGTTGATGGACGACATAAAGTTTGGCAAAAAAGGCATACAGGCTGGCAAGGATGAGCACCAGGGGTTGTTTGCGCATATCCGCAGCGAGATGTTGTGCGATGCGCAAGGCTTTGCGCTTGTCTCGTGTGCCAATGGCATCCTGCAATTCAAAGGCATTGTAATTTTTACTGATGCCCACATACTTCTCCACCGTAGCGTGATCAATGACAGCATCGGGCGCGATATTGAGATGGATTTTATCCAGTTCATTGACGATTTTAGCCAGGTCATTGCCCAGGTATTCGGCCAGCAGGACGGCCGTTTGCGGATTGATGCGCCGGTTTTGGCTCTTCAGGTACGAGATGATCCAGTCCGGCAATTTGTTGTCATAGACGGGCTTGGATTCAAAGACCAAGCCACCGCCCTTTTCCACGGCTTTGGCGCCGGCCCCGAATTTTTTGCCTTTGTGGGCGATGACCAGTATGCTTTGCGGATTGGGATTTTCAAAGTAAGGCGTCAGCTCTTTCCACTTGGTAAAGGCGGCAGCTTCCTTGACGATGACCAGCCGGCGCTCCGCCATCATGGGATACTGCATCAACCAGGCCTGCAAAGCAGAAAGATCCAAGTCTTTGCCATAGACGACGTCCTGGTTAAAGGCCTTTTCAGACTCCGTCAGGGCGTGATTTTCTATGGCTTCGGTGATGCGGTCAATAAAAAAAGGCTCCGTCCCGTGAAGCAGATACACGGGCTTGAATTGCTTGTTTTCGATTGCCTTGATAAGCTGCTCGTAGGTCACTTTTTTTCCCAAAGATAGAGAAATTAGGTTTGCCAAACCGGGTTCATGACTTCGCTGCTTGTCTCCCGATGGGCGATACGCGCTGATGGCGGTTTGGCATACCGGTGCGCCCGGCGCCCGCACGTGGCTG
>JALVEF010000533.1 GCA_027031185.1 Saprospiraceae bacterium | reverse complement strand
CATTTCTCATCGCGTGGAAAGATATTTTAACAACTTTATACGACAAATCCGGCTTCGCATACCTGATTCTCACGCCGCTAGCGCTCACACTGATTGCCGGACTGGCATTCGGCGGGGGAGGCGACAGCGCGAATTTTCGCATTCCGCTGGCAGTGGTGAACCACGACACACCCGTTTCCGCAGACGCTTTTCCCACAGACGCCTCCGACGGCGGCATATCGCTGCCGACCGGCATGGGACTGGGAACTATCATCGTCAACGTGCTGACCTCGCCCGAATTGAATGACCTGCTGGACACCACCGTGCTCACCGATGAAACGGCGGCTTTCGCCGCCGTTGACGCGGGAAAAACTTATGCGGCGGTGGTCATCCTGCCCGAAAATTTGTCGCAGGCGGCAATATCGGGCAAGCAGGCAACCATCGAATTGTACAGCGACCCCGCCCGTGAAACCAGCGCCAAAATTGTGGAAGGGATTATCACCCAAATTACCCGTCAAATGGACAGCGGGCGCATTTCATTCAACATCACCTTCCAAAAACTCATCGAAAGCGGGCGCATCACCCCGGACGGCATTTCCGCCGTCGCTCAAAAACTTGGTGAGCAAATGCAATCGGGCAAGCGACCGGTCACCGACATCATCACGCTGGAGACGGTTGACGCCACCGGGCAAAAAGTAAAATTCAACCTGCTGGCATTTTTCGCTCCCAGTATGGCGATTATCTTTCTGGCTTTCGGCGCGTCGCGGGAAGCGCGTTCCATTCTGCAAGAGGAGCAAGCCGGCACGTTTGCCCGTCTGAACGCCACGCCCACCACCGGTGCAACAATTTTGCTCGGAAAATTGCTCGGCATTCTGTTCAACGGCGTCATTCAATTCGGCACCCTGCTGATTGCCAGCGCGTTTCTGTTTGGTTTGCGCTGGGGCAATCCGGGCGCGGTGGCAGTGCTGGCAATCGCGGTTATTTTCGCGTTTTCTGGCTTGGGACTGCTGCTAGCAACTATCGCCAAAAACGAAGAGCAGGCAAACACCATCGGCACATTCGTCATTTTGGTGCTAATGGTGGTGGGCGGAAATCTCGTTTCGGCAGATAACTTTCCGCGCTGGCTGGCGACCATCGCCAAAATTACGCCGAATTATTGGAGCATAGCAGGGTTCGTAAAATTGGGGCAGGGGCAATCGTTGTCAAATATTCTGTCGGAACTGTTGGCACTCGGCGTTTTCTCGATGGTGTTGTTCGGCGCGGGACTGGCACTGTACCGGCGACGAGTGCAGGTTTAGGAGGGCATCATGCGAAAAATATGGATGATTGCCCAAAATTATATCCGGTTGACTTTTTCATCGCCCATTATGCTGGTAATGGCGTTTGTTATGCCGCTGATTTTTACGGCAGTGCTGGGTGTGGCATTTTCCGGTGGCACGAATGGTAGCAATCGCATTACCGTTTTGCCGGTGGATGAAGACGGCGGCGCGATAGCGAAAATAATTTTGGCGCAGCTGGACGCATCGAAAGTGGTGCA
>JALVEF010000532.1 GCA_027031185.1 Saprospiraceae bacterium | reverse complement strand
GTGACACCACGGGCCTGACCACGTTAGAGCAGGTGCGCATCAAGGTTGTCGGCCCGCCCCCGCAAGACGTGCAGGCCGAGCCGGAAGACGACCACATCCTCATCTCCTGGGTGGCGCCGTACGCATGCGAAAATGCAGCCGACGACTACTTCCGCACCTTCACCGTTTGGCGCCGCGAAAACAGCAATCAATTTGTCATAGACACCTGCACCCCCGGACTCGCCGGCCAAGGCTATCAAAAGATCACGCCCGCCACCCAAGACCTCGTCAACGGCCGCTACCAATTTGCCGATTACGGTGTCGAGAAAGGGCACACGTATTGCTATCGCGTGCTGGCCGAATTTGCCCACCTGTCGGCCGGCGGCTATCCGTACAACATCGTTGAGAGTTTGCCCTCCGATGAAGTCTGCGTCCAACTCGGGCGCGACCTGCCCCTGCTGACCGAAGTCAGTGTGCTCAACACCGGCACCGCGGATGGCAGCGTCCACATCACCTGGACCAAGCCGCGGGCCGCCGATCTGGATACGGTCCAAAACCCGGGGCCATACCGCTATCAGTTGCTGCGTGCATCCGGCTTCACCCCCGAACCCAACGACCCGGTACCCGGCGCCGACTTCACGGCGCCGACCTTCGCCCAAGCCAATGACACCTCCTTCACCGACACCAACCTCAACACCGACGCCACGCCATACACCTATCGCGTCGCCTTTTACGTCAATGGCCAGACCGAACCCCTCGGCTATTCCCCCGCTGCTTCTTCCGTCTTTTTGACTGTCGCACCCACCGACAAGCGCAATGTACTGACCTGGGACGAGCAAGTTCCCTGGGACAATTACAGCTATACCGTCTTCCGCCGGAATCCCGGTGCCGCCACCTATGACTCCATCGCCACCGTCACCGGAAAGACATACGCCGACACCGGCCTGGTCAACGGGCAGGAATACTGCTACTACATCCGAAGCATGGGCAGCTACGGCGTTGCGGATATCGCCTCGCCCCTGATCAACTTCTCCCAACGCGTTTGCGCCGTCCCGAAAGACAACATCGCCCCTTGTCCCCCCAAATTGACGGTCTCCAATGTATGCGATGACGGCAGCCTCGTGGATGCCAACGGCAATTTCTACAACCTGCTGACCTGGACACACCCGGCTTCACGGTGCGGCACGGACGATGTAGCCGGCTTTCACGTGTACTTTGCCCCACAGCTCGGCGACAGCCTCCAATTGGTGGACATCGTCCCGGATACCGAATACATTCACTTGCCCGCGCAGGGCATCGCCGGATGCTACACCGTAACCGCCTTTGACTCGACCGGCAATGAATCCGCCCGCGATACCATAATTTGCGTGGACAACTGTCCCACTTACGAATTGCCCAACACCTTCACACCCAACGGCGACGGTCAAAACGACTTGTTTGTGCCCTATCCCTACCACTTTATCGAAGCCATCGAGATGCGCATCTACAACCAATGGGGCAACCTGGTGTTTGAAACACGGGACCCGGCCATCCGTTGGGACGGCACCGGTGCCAACGGGCACACGCTGCCGACCGGTACCTACTATTACACCTGCAAAGTATTTGAACGGCGCGTGGACGGCATCCGCCTTCGCCCCGGACTGATGAGCGGATTCATCGAACTCATCCGCGAATAACCTAACCAGCGACAAAGCCTATGTTTACCGGAATCATCGAAGCACTGGGACGCGTCACCCATGTCCGCCGGGACGGCGGCAATCTTCACATCCAAATCGCCTCGCCTGTCTCCCGCGAATTGAAAGTGGACCAAAGCCTCAGCCACGACGGCGTCTGCCTGACCGTGACCGAATGCGATGAGACGCACCACCGCGTCACCGCCATCGAAGAGACCATCCGCCTGACCACCCTGGGGGACTGGCAGCCGGGCCGCATGGTCAACCTGGAGCGCGCCATGCAAGCCGGCAGCCGCCTGGACGGCCATTTTGTACAGGGCCACGTGGACGCGATCGCCACCTGTACCCGGATCATCGAAGCCGACGGCAGCCGGTACTTTGAGTTTCAATATCCGGAAAGTTTTCGCCACTTGATCGTGGCGAAAGGGAGCATCACCGTCAACGGCGTGAGTTTGACCGTAGTGGACCCGCACGACGACTTTTTCCAAGTGGCTATCATTCCCTACACCATGGAGCACACCAACTTTGGCACCATGCGCGTGGGCGACCGCGTCAATCTGGAATTTGACATCATCGGCAAGTATTTTGTCCGCTACATGGAAGCCTATCGCCGGGCGGGTACGTGACGACTTGTTGACTCCACTCCGTTAAACGTAGTAGACCAAATTTTCATCTGCCTGGATTTTTGATCAATCGAAGAATTGAAGAATCGAAGAATCGAAGAATTTACCCGGGGCAGTAGGACGTCCCGCACTTACTTGCCCTTGGTGCGTGGCAAATAGCGTCCATCTTGCATAAAAACCTACGCGGAAGGACCAAAGCCAAAGTCAAGCAAAGCAAGTAAGTGCGGGACAAATGAACATCACCCAATGATATCCATTCTCATCCCGGTCAAGAATGCCGCGCCTTTTTTGGAGGCCTGTCTGGAGAGCATAGCGGCTCAAAGCCAGGCAGGCTTTGAGGCCATTTTTGCAGACGACCACTCGACCGATGCCAGTCGCGACATCATCGGGGAATGGAGCCGGCGAGATGCGCGCATCCGGCTCGTTGTGTCCGGCGGCCACGGCATCCTGCCCGCCCTGCGAGCTGCATTCGCCGCTTCCCGCGGCGAATGCATCACGCGCATGGATGCCGACGACCTGATGCCACCCGGCAAGCTGGCCACCTTGTACGAATTGCTGCGCGCTGCCGGGCCCGGTCATGTGGCCACGGGCAAGGTGCGCTACTTCTCACAAGACTCGGTGGGTGCCGGCTACCGGCGTTATGAGACCTGGCTCAACGGCCTGATGGAGAGCGGCAATCATTACGAGGACATCTACCGCGAATGCGTCATCCCCTCTGCCGCCTTCATGGTGTATCGCACGGATCTGGAACGCATCGGCGGTTTCGGGGCCGGCGCCTATCCCGAGGACTACGATCTGGCCTTTCGATTTTACCGTGCCGGCTATAAAATTGTCGCCGCCGATCAAGTTGTTCACTTATGGCGCGATCATCCCGGCCGCACCTCGCGCACGGATCCCAAATATGCCGGGCCTTATTATGACCTGAAAGTCCGCTATTTTCTTGAATTGGACCGCGACCCCCGGCGTGAGATGGTACTCATCGGAGCCGGGCCGAAGGGCAAGCCCCTGGCCCAAATGCTGCTGGCCCGGGACATCCGTTTCCGCTGGTTGACCGACAACCGCCGCAAGCAGGGCAGCTCTATCTACGGCGTTAAGTTGGAATCCGAGCAGGCTTGGGACTTCGCGCAAGGCGGCTTCCAATACCTGGTGGCCATCTCTTCCCCGGCCGAGGTGCAGGCCCTGGAGGCCCGCTTGGCAGCCGCCGGTCTGCGCAAGGGCCAGGACATCTTTTGGATGTGTTGAAGCGCCGCATTCTTTACGCAAATCATCCTACCTTTGCGCCTTCAAAAAATGTAACTGTTTTGGTGCTCCTGTTTTTAGCGCAAAAACAGCGGGTACCTAGACAGTCACCAAAAAATTGCGAATGGGACTCCGCGAAGAAATCGAAAAGCGCAAGACCTTTGCCATCGTCAGCCATCCCGATGCCGGCAAGACCACTCTCACCGAAAAGCTGCTCCTCTTCGGCGGTGCCATCCAGATAGCCGGTGCCGTCAAGTCCAATAAAATCAAGCGCGCCACCACATCCGACTTCATGGAAATTGAGCGCCAGCGCGGCATCTCCGTCGCTACATCGGTCATGGGATTCCAATATCGCGGCAAACAGATCAACATCCTGGACACACCGGGCCACGCCGACTTTGCAGAAGACACCTTCCGCACACTCACGGCCGTGGACAGCGCCATCGTTGTCGTGGACGTTGCCAAAGGTGTGGAAACGCAAACCCGCAAGCTGGTGCGTGTCTGCCGCATGCGCGATACGCCGCTGATATTCTTCGTCAACAAGCTGGACCGGGAAGGCATGGACGCCTTCGACATTATGGACCAAATTGAGACTGAGCTGGACGTCAAACTAGTGCCCCTGTCCTGGCCCATCGGCATGGGCCAGCGTTTCAAGGGCGTCTATAACATCTACGCCGGCAAGCTGGTACTATTTCGTCCGCACGCCAAGCAGACAGCAGATGACACCATCGTTATCAATGATCTCAATAGCGAAGAATTGGACACCCATATCGGCGCCGACGATGCCGCCACGCTGCGCGAGGAGCTGGAGATGATTCGCGAGGTCTATCCCCCGTTTGATAAGGCGGACTATCTGTCCGGCGAGACCTGTCCGATTTTCTTCGGCAGTGCCATCAACAATTTCGGCGTCAAGGAAATGCTGGACTGCTTCGTGGATATTGCGCCGATGCCATTGGCCCGCCCGACGGATGTGCGCATCGTCGCACCGGACGAGCCCAGATTTTCCGGCTTCATTTTCAAGATACACGCCAACATGGACCCCAATCACCGCGACCGCATTGCCTTTTTGCGCATTTGCTCCGGCCATTTCCGCCGCAATACCAACTACTTTCACGTCCGGCAAGGCAAGCAACTGAAATTCGCCCGCCCTACGGCCTTTATGGCTGCCCAAAAAACCGTCATTGAAGAGGCCTTTCCCGGTGACGTCATCGGTCTGTATGACAGCGGCAACTTCAAAATCGGCGACACGCTTACTGAGGGCGAAAAACTGCGTTTTACGGGCATACCGACCTTTTCGCCCGAGCAATTCCGCATCGTGGAAAACGCCGATCCGATGCACTACAAGAAGTTTTACAAGGGCCTGGATCAGTTGATGGACGAGGGCGTTGCGCAGATGTTTATTCGCAAGCTGGACAACAAACGCATCATCGGCACGGTGGGCGCCCTGCAATTTGACGTCATCCAGTACCGCATGGAACACGAGTACGGTGCGCGCGTGCGCTATGAGCCACTCCGCCTTTACAAGGCCGTCTGGATCAGCGGTGACGAGGCGCATCTAAAAGCCTTTATGGAGCGGCGCAAGCGGGACATCGCCTTTGACAAGAAGGGACAACCCGTCTTTCTGGCCGAGACCGAGTGGACGCTCAAGACCGTGCGTGAAAATAATCCCGACATTACATTTAGTTTTTCATCCGAGTATTGAGTACATTGCGGCGTTGGCAGAATATCATACCCATGAAAAAAATCATGGTCTTTGGAGTGGTCTGGCTCTTCATCGCGGGTTGTGCCATGACACGCTTTGCCTACCAGTCCAAATACATCATTGAGGAGGTCAGGCAGCAATACGCGCCTGATTTGCGCACGGCGGTATTCCGCATTCATGCGGAAAAAAAGGGACAGCAGGTCACGCTGACGGGCGAGACAGACATCGCGGGAGCCCGCCGGGTACTCGAAGACCGCTTCCGCCGTGCCGGATATGAAGTCACGGACGCCATCCGTCTTCTGCCCGACACCGCGCTCCACGGCAAAACCTACGGCGTCGTCCGTCTGTCGGTAGCCAATCTGCGGAGCAAGCCATCCGTTTCGGCGGGTCTGGAGACTCAGGCGCTCATGGGCATGCCCCTGCGCGTACTCAAGCGCGAGGGCCATTGGTATTTGGTCAAGACCCCGGAACGCTATACCCGATGGATGAACGGCGGTGCCTTCGTATTGATGACTCGGGATCAATTTGACTCGTGGGCGCACAGCAAAAAGGTCATCTTCACCGGCGGTCTGGGATACGCTTATTCCGGGCCGGACGTCCACAGCACGCCGGTTACCGACCTGCTGACCGGTGGCATCATGCAGTTTGTCAACCGCGACGGCGACTTCACCAAGGTACGGTTGCCCGACGGCACGCCTGCCTTTGTTCCATCCGAATCCATCCGGCCCTATGACCAATGGTTGCGTTCCCGTGAGCTCACCGCGGAGAACATCGAGCGCGCCGCCTATTCTTACCTGGGCGTTCCCTACCTGTGGGGCGGCACATCCGGCAAGGGCCTGGACTGCAGCGGTTTCACCAAAAACGTATTCCTGCAAAACGGCATCATGCTGCCGCGGGACGCTTCCCAACAGATAGCCGTAGGCATCGAAGTCCCCATAGACGACAAACTGAGCAAGCTCCGCAAAGGCGACCTGCTGTTTTTTGGTCGCCGGGCCACCGGGGACAAAAAGGAGCGCATCACCCACGTGGGCATTTATCTGGGCAATGGTCAATTCATCCATGCCGGCAGTGACCGGGCGCAGGTGGCGGTGGAGTCGCTCTTCCCCGATGACCCGGCCTTCGCGGAGCGCCGCCGCCAATCCCTCCTACACGCCCGCCGCATCATCGGCGCCGGCCCTGACAAGGGTGTCCGCACCGTGGCCGAAACGATGTATGATGAGTAGCTTGTTCAATTGTACACTCAAAGCGATTTGTTTTGGGACGAATG
>JALVEF010000531.1 GCA_027031185.1 Saprospiraceae bacterium | reverse complement strand
CAGTGCACCGATGCGTTCCGCCATATTCAGATCTGGGGAGGCCACGTCCGCATTGCCGAAGGCGGGATACCGGATCAGCCCAACAAACGGACCGGGGCCGGTGGGGACGGTCAGGTAGGCATATACGCGGCGATTGTCAATATTGCCCAATTCCAGTTGGTAGGTAGTAGAGTATGGCGAGAGGTATTCCGGATCCGTGACGGGCGTGAGATTCGGGTCAAGCGGTACGTTGTCCAACTGCTGGCGCAAACCGGCCCAATAGTCTTGGAGGTCCGACACGTCGCTCAGCGCAACCAAGTCCCGGATATCCACGGCCAAAGCTGTTTGAAAACTCGTATCCTCCAGTTCCACGCGACATTGATATACACCCGGCTCCTGGGGGACAAAGTCAATGCGGGGCGAAGTGCCCGGATTTTCAGGAAGCGTGCCGGCCTGCAGGGCCGGCAAGTGTTTGTCTCTGTATATTTTATACGAGCCTTCCGGCTCGTCATCTGTCGTTATTACAAAGGAAATGGTATCCCCTGCGTGGTATTCAAGCGTCGGACTTTCCGGCAGCACTAGCAACTGTCCGCTCAACAAAAGCGGCCATCCGAGTGCAAACAGCGTAACCCAAAAAGCCCTTGAATTTCGGTCAAAAAATTGGCCCACTCTTCGTGGATTTAAATATCAAAACGAAAACATGTAACTCAAATAGTACCTATTTAGGTACCACCATTTTACACCTAAAAACGGCGGGGACCTAAATAGTTACCCCAATTAGTATGAAATAATCTAGGGACAAAGAAACCGAAAACAGGTCACAAACGCAAAAAAAATTGAAATAGGGCGCAAAATTACCCAATAAATCAGGGCAAATACGGACGGGTCAGTCAATCACTACGGTTTTCACATTGACAAACTCACGGATGCCCTCTTCCGACAGCTCGCGACCGTAACCGGAGTCTTTGATGCCTCCGAAAGGCAGGCGGGGATCAGAACGCACCAGCCCATTGACAAAGACGGACCCGGCTTCGATTTGCAGGGCGAGATGCTCGCCCTTTTCCAGGTCTTTCGTCCAGACCGAACCGCCGAGGCCAAAGCGGGTGTCGTTGGCCATGCGAATAGCTTCCTCGTCGGTCTCAAATCGTACCACGGGCATCAGCGGGCCGAAAACTTCCTCCTGCAACAAGGCATTATCCGGCTTGGAGAGTGTCACCAGTGTCGGCTCAAACAGGCATCGGTCCCGCTCTCCGCCGGTGACCAGTTCTGCCCCCTCGTCCAGGCCGCGTCGCAGCTGGCTTTCCAATGTGTCGGCCAAATCCAGACGGGCCATGGGTCCGATTTCCGTATCATCGGCGAGCGGATCACCGATGCGCTTTCGCTTGAGCCGCGCTTCTACCTCGGACAAAAAGTCATCGTGCACGGTGGCGTGCACGATGAAGCGCTTGGCCGCGATACAGGACTGCCCCGTATTCAAAAAGCGGGAGGCGACGGCCACATTGGCAGCCGCCTTCAGATCGGCATCGTCCATCACGATAAAGGGATCACTGCCGCCAAGCTCCAGTACCTGGCGCTTGATATGGCTGCCGGCGATGGAGGCTACCGCCGCACCGGCCTTTTCACTACCCGTCAGCGCCACGCCGGCGACGGTAGGGGCCTTCAGCACATCCGCCACACGCCGGGCGCCGATCACCAGCGTCTTGAACACACCAACCGGAAAGCCGGCCTGCAAAAACAGTTTCTCGATCATCAGGGCCGTACCCTGCACGTTGGATGCGTGCTTGAGCAACATCACATTGCCGGCGGCCAGCGCAGGCACTGCCGCCCGCATCACCTGCCAGAGCGGAAAATTCCACGGCATGACGGCCAGGATGCTCCCCAATGGCTGGTAGGCCACATAGGACTTGCGCATTTCGGTCTTGACATGACGGGCGGCCAAAAACAAGGGGGCGTGTTCCACATAATAATCGCACAGACGGGCACTCTTTTCCACCTCGCTCAAGGACTCCTGGATGACCTTACCCATCTCCTGCGACATCAGACGGGCGATTGGCTCCTTGTCGCGGCGCAGCAGCGCACCCAGCCGGGCAATTTTGCGGAGCCTGTCGTCGAGCACACGGCGGCGCCATTGAAGGAATGCCTGATGCGACAGCGCAATGGCCTCTGCCACCTGCGCCTCCGTCCATTCGGGGTATTCACCCAATAAGGATAAGTCATAGGGATTGATAGATTTCATAGCGGGCATTTATACCCTGATAACGCCTCCACACGCATTTGGTTTTTGCCGGCCGCACGGGGAAAATTTGTAGAATCATCAAAAAAGTGGTATCTTTGTTTGTACTAGGGCTATCTTATAAGGAATTATTTAGCTGCGCCGGTGTATAAGCGCACTTGAACAGTTACCTGGAATCAAAGTAAAAACCACCTGCGCCGGCGGGCGGCGGCGCAGGCTTTTGTAGAATAAATCTCCAACGGGATGAAAAAAGTACTCACCTTACTATTATTGTTGGTCGCCCTATCCCGGTACCATCCCGCTACTGCACAATGTCTGTCCAATGGCATTATCTTCACCACGCAGGGCCAGATAGACAGTTTTGCGATTAACTATCCGGGGTGTACGCATATCCTCGGGGATGTCGAAATTTCAAACAATTCTTCCATCAAAAATTTGGACGGGCTGAGCCAGATCACTTCCATTGATGGAGATTTGAAAATCCAATCCAACAGCCAATTGTCCGATATCAGCGGGCTCAATAACCTGGCCGAAATCGGGGGCAGTCTGCTCATCTCACACCATCATGCCCTGACCCAAATTCAAGGACTGAACCAGCTCGAATCTATCGGCGGGCACTTAAGTATCGCGCTCAATTATGGCTTAGAAGAAATCAATGGCTTCCACCAAGTAACCCATATCGGCGGGTTATTTGAGATTTTCAGCATGAGTGATCTAAAAGATGTGGACATGTTGGACCAGCTCGTCACAGTGGGCAGCGACATCTCGATAAGGTATAACAACGCATTGACGGAAGTCAAGGCCCTGGACCAATTGGTGTCCGTCGGAGGGTCTTTTACAATCGTTGGCAATGATGCATTGACTTACATCGGTGAGATGAATCAACTCACCACAGTGGGCGAAAATCTGCACATTGGAGGCAATGACAACCTTCCCCATTGCAACGGTTTTAATATGCTAACCACCGTCGGTGGCAGTTTGGCCATTGGAGGATCCTCCCTATCCCAAATAAACGGTTTCCACCACCTCACCACTGTCGGCAAGGATGTAAACATTTCGGGCAATCATATTTTACCTGATATAGAGGCCTTTGACGCACTCACGTCCATTGGCGGGGATCTAACCATCAAGGGCAATGACCAATTAGACTCTATTGGCGGCTTGAATGCGCTGACCTCGATCGGGGGCAATTGCATCATCCATTACAATGCCAAGCTCTCTCGCATCTCCGGTCTAAAACAACTCAAGTCCGTCGCCGGTAATGTAGTCATTGAACACAATGACAGCCTTACCCAAATAGGCGGACTGGATCAGCTGACACATATAGGGACGGATTTAAATATCCTTCAAAATGCCAGCTTGACACAGACCGACGGCTTGGAGCATCTACATACGATTGGCGGCAGCTTAAATATCCTACACAATAATGCATTGACCGATATCAATGGATTTAATAATTTGGCTTCCATCAATGGCCACATCCAAATCTGGTTCAATGATGCACTGGCACAAATATCAGGCTTTAACCAACTGGATAGTATCTCTGAATTTATCACCATCAACTCCAACCCCGCTTTGACCGAAATATCCGGCTTTAACCAACTCACCGCCGCCGGCAGTACCATCGGCATCAACAACAACGAGGCCCTGACCCAAATCACCGGTTTCAGTCAGCTCACCTCCATCGCCGGAGCTCTTTTCATTGATCAAAATGACCTCTTGCACAATCCCCAAGGCTTGAACAAACTCTCCTTCATTGGCCATGTATTGCGCATCTCCAATAATTCCGCTCTCACCAACCTGGACTGGCTGAACCAACTCCACGACATTGGCGACGATCTGACCATAGAAGCCAATGCCAGCCTCACCAACTGCTGCGGCATCAAAGACCTCCTCGCCACGCCCGGTGCCATCGCCGGAGCGATAGAGATCCATGACAACCCTTCCGAATGCAGCAGCATAGACGAAGTCCAAATGGCTTGCGGCATTACCGCTGTTTACGGCGCATCCTCCGCCGCCGATATCAGCATCTACCCCAATCCCACCGATGACCTGCTGAATGTAACAATAAAGAGATTTCACCGCGGAGCGGTGATCGGGTTTTATGATGTCTCCGGACGTATGTTGGACCAACAAAAACTACCGGGCGCCCACCACACACTGGATATCAGCAGCTTACCCAGGGGCGTCATCCTTTACACCATCTCAAAAGATGGTGTACCTTTCGCACAAGGAAAGTTGATAAAACTGTAACGAAATCTATTACATGTGCCTCATGCGGGTGCCGAATTGATAAAACAAATCTCCAACTGATGAAAAAACACCTCTCGCTTTTTGTTCTGTCGGTCTCCTTATTTTTCGCACTACGCGGTGGCGGGCAATGCACCATTGACAGCATCAGCTTCACCACGCAGGGTCAGATAGACAGCTTTGCGACTAACTATCCGGGGTGTACGAAGATTGCCGGCCCGGTCATCATTCAGGGCGGGGACATCACCAATCTGGACGGGCTGAGTCCGCTCACTTATATCGGCGGGGACCTGGAAATCACCGGAAATCCGCTCCTTGACAACATAGACGGACTGAACCAGCTCGACTCCATCGGCGGCAATTTAGTTTTCCGTAATGATTCCGCCCTAACTCAAATCAACGGCTTTAACAATCTCGTGACAGTTGGCGGCTATGTCGAATGCGTCAAAAGTGCCGTAAAACACCTCAACGGATTCAACAAACTGACCTCGATCGGCAGCTTTCTCAATATCTCCTTCAATTCCGAATTGATAGACATCAACGGATTTAGTCAGCTCACTACCATCGGGGGCCTGTATCTTCAAGGCAATCGTTCTCTCCTCCATATCAATGGGCTCAGTCACCTGACATCAATAAATGTTATTAGCATTTTCAATAATCCCGCCTTAACCGACATAGATGCGCTCAGCAACCTAAACTCATCATCTCTCAATTATATAGATATTTCCTACAATCGGGCACTCAAGAGTATTGATGTACTGAGCAACATTGATTCTGTACCAGGCTTTTGTAGCATTACCTACAATGATTCGTTGACCAGTCTTGACGGGCTTTCCCATTTGAGCTTTGTCGGTGAAGACCTCATCATCAAGAACAACTTCTCGCTAACCAATCTCAACCCGCTCAATCAACTGGCCTTCGTCGGCAATGATTTAAATATCGAAAACAATTACAACATAAAACAAATCCAAGGATTTGGAAAGTTGACCCACGTGGGCGGGCATCTTTTAATAGATTTCAACATGAGTCTCACGCAGATCAAGGGATTCAAGCATCTTAAATCAATCGGTGAGTATCTCAAAATTTCTTTTAATACCAAATTACTCGAAATCAGCGGCTTTAATGAGTTGACTACTATCGGCGGCCATTTCACCATTAAAGCCAACAAGCATTTGAAAGGAATCAACGGATTCGACCAGCTCAAATCCATTGGCGGTGACTTCAATATTTACAGTAAGTCACTGGCCCATATTAACGGACTAAACCAACTGACAACCATCGGCCAAGACTTGCATATTGTAGTTACGAAATTGGGTAATCTGGATATGCTGAGCAGCCTGAGCACCATCGGCGGAGACCTGGAACTGACCGGCAACGATTCATTAACCAGTATTGCCGGGCTGAGCAATCTCCACTCTGTGGGCGGTACGGTCCATTTCGGAAGCAACGACGCCCTGACCAACCTCGACGGACTGAACCACCTCTACTCCATCGGTGGAAACTTGACTCTTTACTTCAACGCGCTCCTTACCAATCTCGATGCGCTCTCCAACCTCTACTCCATCGGCAATGGACTGACTCTCTACTTCAACTTTAGGCTGACCGACTGCTGCGGCATCAAAGAACTCCTCACCACACCCGGTGCCATATCGGGCGATGTGTTGTTTTACGCAAGTCCCGCCGGATGTAGCAGCATAGAAGATATCCTGATATCTTGCAATCTCCCCCTCACCAAAGCAGCATTCAATATATTCCCCAATCCGGCCAAAGACAAAGTGACCGTCACGCTCATCGGCTCCGGTTACCAAACCGTGATCTATTTCTACGACATCACCGGTCGCCCTTTACAACAACACGAGCTGGCTGATGGCAAAAACACACTGGATATCAGCACAATAGCCAAGGGCGTCATCCTTTACACCGTCTTCACAAATGGCCGGCCCGTAGAACATGGCAAACTGATCAAAATGTAAGTCCGGCGCAGGCTCACCGTCCCGAATTCAACTTATCTATTTTTGTAAC
>JALVEF010000530.1 GCA_027031185.1 Saprospiraceae bacterium | reverse complement strand
ATGTTTGACTGGAGCGCCTTCACAGTGAGTGAAAACCAAGACGTGCGCATTGAAATCACCGACAAGACCGGTGGCCTGATCGCGATTTTGCAGCCGGCCAAAGGCGCTTTTTCACAGCAATGGACGACGGAAGGTGTTTCGTCCGGTATTGTGTACTACCGGTTGCTCATCGGTGGGCAAGAAGTGGACAGTGGACAGTTGTTGATTAACAAGTAATTCTTTTGGGGGCGCCCGGTACGGGCGTCCCCTTTTTTTTGAAAAATACACGGAATGAAAAAAGTAATTATTTTCCTTCTTTGGATGGGATTGATGACAAAGGTGGTGTCCGGTCAGAATGTGCTGGATAGCGTATATGAGATTGTTCCAGGTTACCCAAATGATATGCATGCTATGGTAGTGGATAATGATACGTTGGTAATAATGCAAGAAATATACGACACGATACAAAATGTTTGGACCATGAATTTACTAAAAGTTGATACCTTGGGAGAAATATTGTATTCAAATATGTTAAAAGATTCATTGGGTTTTTCTTATATAAGAAGTTTGTACGGGAATAAAATAATAAAGACGATAGATAGCGGCTACGCCTATGGAGCAAGCTATTCCGACAACCCCGCCTGTGAAGATTGCATCTTTTTAGCCAAATACAAGCACAGTGGGGAGTTGGATTTTGTGAAGTATTATCATAAGCCGGACTCATCCTATACTTTTTTTGCTGTCAATAACTTACTACAATTGGAAGACGGCGGATATTTTTTGTTTTCGTTTTATTTTCATGATGATGGGGGTCAGACGCCGCACTTAATCCGCACCGATTCGCTGGGTAATGAGCTTTGGAGCCGGGATTATAGCGCCGGGGATACAAGTGTTCATTTTTCTGATGTGCTCAGTATTAATTCAAACAGATTTATTATCTCAACTGCTAAGTTTAAAGTCATACCGGTAGCAGTTTTGGAATTTTTTGAGTCATATATAATGATTATGGATAGTCTGGGAAATATTCAAGAAGAATATCCACAAGGCGACACTTCAGGTGTCGGAGCTATGCTTCCAACAACTGATGGTGGGTATATTCACACTATTGGAAAAAATAAGACTTTTTCTCCTCCCTATGATAATGTTGTTGGTATTGGTAAGTTGGATTCAAATTTTGTGGAACAGTGGGTGAGATATACTGACGATACGGGTTTTTTTGGAATAATGCATTATAGTGACTTGATCAAAACACCGGACGGCAACTATGTGGCCTGCGGCCCCAAGGGTTTGGAAGGAATCAATAATTATAACTCCGGAATGCATATCAAGATAAGCGAAACCGGCGAAGTGCTGTGGGAGCGATTTGATAATAAGTATTGGAACGGGGAGAAAACACATAAATATTATCCCAGGTCATTAGGTGTCTTGTCAAGTGGGAGTATAGTCTCGGCGGGTAGTGCTTATTTTCCTACTTATGGAGAAAGGGGGTATTTGCTAAAAATCACGCCCGGGGGCTGTGTTTATGAAGATACGATTAGCT
>JALVEF010000529.1 GCA_027031185.1 Saprospiraceae bacterium | reverse complement strand
TTTTTGCAAAAATTTTCTCACGTAGCGCTGCTACGCATCAAAAATTTTCGCTTCAACAGGAACAAAAATGCCTATTTTATCCCTAAAAACAGGAGCACCTAAACAGTTACACTATGGGCTTACTCCCAAAATCCAGCCGGCCGATTTCTCGATTCCTCGATTTAACAAAAATCCCAGCGGAAAAAATTGGGTCAAGCCAATTGAAAAGGCTCAACTATCACTCTCCCGCCGCATATCACGCAGGGCCGGAAAACGCTCCCGATACGCCATCATATCCGCTTTGGACAGCACGACCGTCTCGACCGCTTCGCGGTCTGTCACCTCGCGGATGATCTCGCCAAGCGGGGTCACGGCCATAGAATGGCCATCGTGGTACATGCCTTTGCCGTCCGTGCCCACGCGGTTGACACCCAGGACGCAGGCCTGGTTTTCGATGGCACGCGCGATGAGCAACGCGCGCCAATGAGCGATGCGCCGCGCCGGCCAATTGGCCACATACATCAGCAAGTCATAGTCCGTATCATTGCGACTCCATTCGGGAAAGCGCAAGTCATAACAGATCAGCGGCCGGATTTTCCAGCCACGGTGTGTCACTTCCAACCGCCTGTTTCCGGCGGTATAGTGCTTGTCTTCCCCGCCAAACGAGAAGAGATGCCGCTTGTCGTAGTGAAACAGCCGACCGTCCGGCGATGCCCAGAAGAGCCGGTTGTAATACTTGCCCGCTTCGCGGATGACCAGGCTGCCCGTCACAGCCGCCTGCCGTGCTTCCGCCTGCCGCCGCAACCACGACACGGACGGCCCGTCCGGCGCCTCGGCGAAGGCCTCCGGACGCATGGTAAAACCGGTGGTAAACATTTCGGGCAAGACGATGACGTCCGTCTCCGGTACGTCATCCAATAACGCTTCCAGTTTGCTGAGATTTTGGGCCGGCGCTTCCCAGACCAGGTCCGCCTGTATCATCGTGACGCTCAAATCATGCATAGTATATCGCCGGCGGCTTTTAGTGTTTCGTCCTGCTTGGCAAAGCAGAAGCGCAACACGCGGTGATCCGTTTTATCTTCATAAAAGACTGATACCGGGATGGCGGCCACTTTATGGACAGTTGTCAGCTTTCGGGCGAAGTCCACATCCGGCTCGTCGGATATGGCATCGTAGCGCAGCAGTTGGAAGTAAGACCCGTTGCAAGCCAATATCTCAAAGCGCGAGGCGGCGATTTGCTCCCGAAACAAATCCCGCTTGCGCTGATAGAATGTACCCAGATTCATATAGGTGGATGCATCTTCCAGCATCCGGGCAAAGGCATATTGTGTCGGCGTATGGGCACTAAATGCCATAAACTGATAGCCGGCACGCAGCACGGCGGTGAGCGACGCCGGGGCCAGGACATAGCCCATTTTCCATCCCGTGGTGTGATACGTCTTCCCGAAAGATGAAATCACAAAGCTCCGCTCCGCCAGACCTGCATGTCCTGCCAGGCTGTGATGCACGGCCCCGTCATAGACAATGTGCTCATACACCTCGTCGCTC
>JALVEF010000528.1 GCA_027031185.1 Saprospiraceae bacterium | reverse complement strand
GTCTTTGGTAAAATTTTCTCATGTAGCGGTGCTACACATCGAAAATTTTACCTTCGACATCCACGAAAATGCCTATTTTATCCCTAAAAACAGGAGCACCTAAACAGTTACATGCCAAGATTAACGCAAAAACCTATAAGTTTTCCAAAACCTTATAGGTTTGATGCAGGGATTTTTGACCCAAGCGACCGGTATCACCAACAAAACCGGCCATAAAGACGTACTTTTGCACAGTGCATGGTCTGCAAAAAAGTCGAATTAAATGAATTTGAAGCGGATATTTCCTTTTCTCGAGTGGGCACGCCGGTACAATGTCGGTTTTTTTCGAGGTGATTTGGCGGCCGGTCTGACAGTTGGGGTGATGCTGGTGCCCCAGGGGATGGCGTATGCCATGATCGCCGGCTTGCCGGCGCATTACGGACTGTTTGCGGCGATGGCACCGCTTATCGTGTATGCACTTTTTGGCACTTCGCGTCAGTTGGCGGTAGGCCCCGTGGCGCTGGTGTCCCTACTGACGGCAGCCGCCGTGGGAAAAATGGCCCCATCGGGCAGTGAAGCCTATGTACAGATGGCCATCATGCTGGCATTTGTGGTAGGTGTAATACATCTCTTTATGGGGGTGTTTCGGCTTGGGTACTTGGTCAATTTTCTTTCGCATCCGGTCATTAGTGGTTTTACTTCGGCGGCGGCTGTTATTATCGCCTTGGGGCAGGTGAAGCATATCCTGGGTATCCAACTGCCGCGAGGGCTGAAGATATACGAGTCCATCCCGCGTATTGTGCGGCAAATCCCGGACGTGAATGTCAAAGCGCTGGGGATCGGGTTGGCCGGTATTGGCTTGATCCTGCTGGCCAAGCGCATCAAACGGATGCGTGTCCCGGGCTCGCTCCTGGCTGTGGTATTCGGTATTTTGGCGGTAGTCGCTTTTGGATTTACGGCGGATGATTTGGCCCTGGTGGGCAAAATCCCGTCACAACTTCCCCGCTTTAAGCCGGTGCCGGTGACCTGGGCGCTATTTAAGGAATTGCTTCCGGTGGCCGGTGCGATTGCCATTGTGGGCTTTATGGAGAGCTATGCGGTGGCCAAGGCTTTGCAGCATCGCCACAAAGACTACAAGGTCGTGGCCGGGCAGGAATTGATTGCGTTGGGTATGGCCAATATCGTGGGGTCTTTCTTTCAGTCCTATACGGTAGAGGGAGGCTTTGGTCGCAGTGCGGTCAATGACCAGGCCGGGGCCAAGACGCCGTTGGCGGGTGTGATCAGTTCCGTAGTCGTCATGTTGGCGCTGTTGTTCCTGACGCCGGTATTTTACTATCTTCCGAAGGCTATTTTGGGAGCCATTGTCATTGTGGCCGTGGTTGGGCTGATTGATGTCAAAGAGGCAAAGAAGCTATGGGTAGAGAATCAAATGGACTTTGCGATGTGGATGGTGACGTTTTGGGGGACGTTGCTGCTCGGTGTGGAGCCGGGTATAGCGTTGGGTGTCTTTTTATCACTGGCCATGGTGCTGTTTCGCACGACGCGCCCG
>JALVEF010000527.1 GCA_027031185.1 Saprospiraceae bacterium | reverse complement strand
GACGATGCGGTCGTGACAATTTTGCCAGGTGACGCGCCGGTCAAAGTCCCCGCACATAATGTCCCACATGATGATCTTATATCCCCGCTTTTGGAGTAGCTGGGCCGTTTGGCGGCCGATGCGGCCGTAGGGCGGGCGAAACATTTTGGAAGGTACCCACCGGGCGCATTGCTCCACATTGTCCAGGAAAATTTCCTGGGGCGTCCGGCAGCTGTTCAGGTGGTTAAAGGTGTGATTGCCGACCCGGTGGTCGGCTTGTATGATCTTTTGGAAGATATCCGGATGCTTTCGCACGTTGTCACCTACGCAGAAAAAAGTGGCTTTGGCATCATACGCGGCCAGTATGTCCAGGATACGCGGTGTCACTTCCGGAATCGGGCCGTCATCAAAAGTGAAGTACACCACGGGCTCATCCGTGGCTACATCCCAGATATAATTCGGGAAGAGTCGCTTGGCGACGCGCGGTGTTTTTATGAAATACATCATGCAGGCCTGCTCCTTGGGTGACTACCTCGTACAATGGAAATGTTTTTGCCCGCAATTTGTTTATACGCACAGCCCGCCCGTGAAGTGCGCGCGCCCGCGCGCACTTCACGGGCGGTAAACAGCCGTATGCCGGCAGAATTATTGGGCTCGCCAGACATTGTCATCGGGCCAGGCGTCCGGGATGGTCTTGTCGCCCAGCTTGACGGACAGGATCTCCTCCTTTTGGAAGGGCAGCATGATGAATCGCTTCTTCAGACCGTCCCGCCAGAAGTCCAGACCACGGCGTACCACGCGGTGCTCACCCGTTTTGGACACGACGGTCAGCACGACAGGGACAAACAGGCCGCCCGTGTTGGTGACATAAGCGCCTTGCTCAGTGACCTTTTCGATGCGCAGATCCGCGTAGTTTTTTTCAAAGAACCAGTTGTTCCAATACCAGTCCAGGTTGCGTCCGGCGTGCCGGTTAAAGCTGTTGAAGAAGTCGTAGGGCGACGGATGTTTGTAGCTCCAAGTATGGATAAATTGCTGCAAGCAGTGGGTAAAACGCTGCTCTCCGAGCAGTTGGCGCAGAAAGTAGTACGCCAGGTAGGGCTTGTTGTAACTCGAATTGCGATAGATGAGTCGCCGGTGTTGGTCTTTGGAAAGCGTGATGACGGGCACCTCTGCTTCCGAACCGGCGATTTGCAGGTAGCGCTTTATGCGCGAGTCGTGGAAGTCATAGTCCGGCACGTATTCCTTGAAGTAAGGCGATGGAAAGTAAGTAGCCCAGCCTTCGTCCATCCACGCATACTTGCGCTCGTTGATGCCCATCAAAAACGGGAAGTACGTATGCGCTATTTCGTGAAACGTCAGGCCTACGGTACTTGCCAGGTCAGATGTCGAGCCGTCGTTGCACATCATCGGAAATTCCATCCCCGACGGTGCATTGAATATTGTCATCGCCGGAAACGGATACGGCACGCCCGGAAACCGCGTCGAATATTTGGACAGGGCCTCACCGGCTAACCGCGCCACTTCATAAAAATCTTTGGACTCCTTTTCGTAGGAGGCCGCCACAAAGGCCCGGCGTCCTGTCGCGGGATCCACTAATACCGACCATCCGTCCCACAGATGGTCGTGGTCTGTGGCAAAGGCAAAGTCCGGGCTCTTTTCCGATTTGAAATGCCAGGTCAGTTTGGGGCGTTGTGCGGTGATCCCGCCCCGCTTGATATCCATTGAGTCAATGATATGCACCACTTCGCTGGACTGCATTGCCTTTTTGAGCCGGCGCGCGTAGCGGGGCATCAATACCTCGTCGGGATTTTGCAGCAGACCAGAGCCCCACACCACAAAGTCCTTCGGCACCGTGACGCGTACGTCGTAGTTGTTGAAATCGCTGTAAAACTCCGTAATGCCCAGATAGTCGGCCTTATCCCAACCGTCCAGGTCGTCATAAACGGCGATTTTGGGATAAAAGTAAGCCGTGAAATGGCGCCCGTCACCGTAGTTGCCTGTGCGCACTGTATTGCCTTCCCGTGCCAGATAAGACCATTCGATATGCAGCTGGGCGCGCGCGCCGGGCAGGATTGGGCTATCCAGTTTGACGTACAGATTGGTACGGACTTGCCGGGCTTTTTCGCCTTCTTCGTAGCTCTTGCCGTCAATCACCAGGCGGTGAATCCTGACGCCTTCCGTGCGCCGCTCATCCGGCGTATTGTAGTCGGCGCATACCCCTTTTTTGTAAAAGTTTTGGTACAGGGCGATGACCATTTCTTTGAGCGTGTCCGGCGAATGGTTGTAATACGTAATGTCCTCACTCCCCGTCAGCTCACCTGTCCACGGATTCAACTCCACCTCAATCTTATAGTCTGCCGAATTGATCCAGTATTGGTCACCGGGCACGCCCTCGCGGGCGGTGCGGGTACCGGCCTGGACGGCACGGCGAAAGTTTAATGCCTGTGGCACCATCTGGGAATGCAGCGACAGCCAGGCCGTTAAAAACAGGATGGAAAACCGGATCTTTCTCATTGCTTTCGTGTTGGTCGCACAAATATACTCAAAGGAGCCGGTTTGCCAAGCGAAGATGATGGGACGGTGTGTACGGTATAACGGTATAACGGTCCCGCACTTACTTGTTTTGACTGGTTTTGGATTTGCCCCTTTCCGCATACGCTTTTTGCATGATGAGCGCCATTTCGCTCCGCTTCAGTGGACAAATAAGTGCGGGATGGTGTAGCGGTGTAGCGGCCCCGCACTTACATGCTATGCCGGATTTAAGCTATGGTCCTTCCGCTTATGCTTTTTGTAAGATGAGCGCATATCATTCCGCTTTTGGGGCAAGTAAGTGCGGGACGGTGTTGCGCTTTGCCGGCTGGCGGGGGCTAAAGCCCCGGTTTTTCTTTGGCATTATTGTCCGTTGGCTTCGGCCAACGGCAAAGTCGGCTGAAGTTGATGGCAAGGCAAGGCAAGACAATTAGATTCACAGGTTCGGATAATCTTTCCGATTCGGCAATATCCTGCTCGCCCGGCATCGCTTGTGCTTATAAATTTGGCACTACCATCGGCGCACGGGGAGGCCGTGTGCCCGGGAGGGTTTGGCAAAGAGGGCGCATAGGGTATTGCATGCAAAGAAGGGGGCATTCCGGTGACAAAAACGTATCAAATGTATATCTTGCACCAAAACAATACCGATGAAATACCTTCGCATCTTATCCGGTGTGGCTGTCCTAATGTTTCTCGCTTATTTGGGGCGGATTCAGGCACAGCCCTTTACAAACGGTTATTCCTTTTTGCTGCCTGCGGATGACTCTGTCACGAGGCCATACATACCTGTATTTCCGCGGCAGGCAATTACGACGCAGGTGACAGCCGCCGGCAATCACTTTGAGGCCGGTGGCTCCCCTATCCGGTTTTGGGGGGTGAATTTCACGACGGCGTCCAATTTCCCCACGCATGCGCAGGCGGATTTTCTGGTGCCACGCATGCGCAAGATGGGTATCAATTTGGTCCGCTTTCACCACATGGACAATTTCTGGGATCCGGCAGGCAACATCTTTGATGATGAGATGACGAGCAATACGCTGAGTCTGGACGCGACGCAGCTGGACCGACTGCATTACTTGCTCTCCAAGATGAAAGAGGAGGGCGTGTATGCGAATATAAACTTGCTGGTGACGCGGCAGTTTACTTCGTCGGACGGCCTGCCGACGGACATAGACTCGCTTGAAGATTCGTACAAACTGGTGAGTATGTTTGACCGGGACTTGATCGAGCTGCAAAAGTCGTATGCTTCGCAGCTGCTCGGGACGACCAATCCCTACACCGGACTGGCACCGGCCCAGGATCCCGTAGTAGCAATGGTAGAAATCAACAACGAGAATACGATCTACGGATATTGGCGGGGAGATGCTTTGCAATTGATTGCCAATGGAGGCAAGCTGCTGAAGCGGCATTCGGATACGCTGGATTTGTTGTGGAATCAGTTTTTGACGGACAAATACGGTACAGATCAGGCGCTGGCCGCCGCCTGGGCACCGGCCGGCGGCAGTGGCGGACAGGAACTGATTCAGGACGGCGATTTTGAGCTGAACGACATCAACCAGCACTGGGCGCTAGAGCAACACAACGGTGCCGTAGCCACGATAGCGACAACGAGCACGAATCCCTACGCGGGTAGTTACAGTGCGCAAGTGGCGGTGACCAATTCCACAGGGACGGACTGGCACGTGCAGTTCAAACAGGCGGGTTTTAGTGTGCAGAAGGACACGGTGTATAAGGTATCGTTTGCCATCCGGGCGGACCAGGCCTCCTCTTACTGGGTAGAGGTGATGAACGATGTGGCCCCCTATAATACCTACGGCGGTCAGTCGGTCAATGTAACCACGAACTGGCAAGTGGTGGACTTCTTCGTCACGCCCGACGAGAACAACAACGGTCACTGCCGGCTCACTTTTTCGCTCGGCACGGTGGTCAACACCATTTACATTGACAATGTATCAATGCAAAAATTTGTGCCGGGGGGCTTGGAACCGGGCGAGTCTCTGGCCGACCAAAGCGTGCGGCGTATCCGGTATTCGGAGCGGATGGGCTTTGTGCCGCAGCGGGTGGCCGATATGGCGGCCTTTTACATAGACTTGCAGGAAAAGTATTACACGGAGATGGCCAACTATCTTCGCAATACAGTACACGTGCAGGCCCCCATTACGGGCAGTAATGCGCTGGGCGGCCTGTATGAGACGCGCAGTGCCACGGCATTGGATTACATAGACGACCACATGTACTGGGATCATCCCCAATTTCCCGGTGTGGCCTGGGATCCGAACAACTGGTACATCAACAACACACCCATGCTCGGAGATCCGACACTTGGGGATATCCCGAAGATATTCGGCGGGTATGCGCGGGCGGATAAGCCCTACACGGTGAGCGAGTACAATCACTGCACGCCGAATATCTATCAGACGGAGATGCTGCCGATCATTGCCGGATATGGCAGTTTTCACGGCATGGACGGACTAATGTTTTTCGAATACACGGCACCGGAGGACAACTGGACGGCCGACCGCGTGAGCGGCTTTTTCGCAGTGCGGGGCAATCCGGCCATAATGTCGCTGTTTCCGGTATTTTCCAAGGCCTTCCGGGACGGGATGATCGCCGAGGACGGCGCACCGTTTTTGACACAGTACAACGACGACTACATTTTCAACATGCCGCAGATAGATGACAACAACGGCTGGTGGGATGCCTTTTTCCCTTATGACCGCACGCTGGCCTTGCAGCAGAGTATCCGTGTGGGCAGTATGGATGCGCCAAGTGTGTCAATACCTACTGCTGGGCCTACCGGGCCACCTTACAAGACGAGTACCAACGAGATTGAATTTCATCCGGACTGGACGAGTCTGCACATTCATACCGGACGGTTGATCAGCTTTGCCGGGGAATTGTCCAATGCGGACAACTGGTCGGATGCGGATATGGCTGTCAGCAATGCCTCGGGCTACGGCGTGCTGGCTTGGCTGTCTCTGACGAGCAATGACTTGCCGGCATCGGAGCGCTCTTTCCTGGCCTTTTCGTCCCGCTTCCAGAATACCAATATGGGCTGGAATGCCGACTATACGTCTGTCGGCAGTGACTGGGGGACGGCACCGACGGAACTCCAACCGCTGAGCGCCGACATACAGTTGCATATTATGGCAGACAGCATCCGGCTGTACATGCTGGATCCGACCGGGATGCCGACGGATTCGGTGACACTGACTTCGACGACGAATACATTCTCGTTTACTTATGATCAAACCCAGTGGCAGACGCCGTGGATCAGCATCCGCAAATTGAGCGAACCACTGCCGGTCACCTACTCCGTGCCCTTGCACGGAAAACTTATTCAAAATTCCGTACAGCTCGGGTGGACGACCGAAATGGAGAAGGAAAATGCCTTTTTTGAGGTGGAACGCTCGGCCGATGCGGCGCATTGGGAGGTGCTGGGTCGAGTGGCAGCCCTGGCGCAAGCGGGCGGTGCATCGTATCGCTTCCGCGATGAGCATCCACTCACGGGAGTGAACTATTACCGGCTGCGGCAGGTGGATGTGGACGGGCACGAGAGCTATTCTAACATCGTGACGATCCGGACGGAGGAGGCGTTTTCGCTGGTGCCGTTCGGCAAATCGCTGCTTCGGATAGCGGGCCCGGATTTGGATGCCGATATGCGCTATGAGATTATAGATTGTGCCGGGCGCCGCGTCCGTCACGGGGCCGTGACGGACGGGGTGGTGTTTACCGGTTCGCTGCCGGCGGGCGTGTATGTGCTGCGCCTGATGCGCGATGCGCACGCGCTGCCGGTAAGCTTGCGGTTTGTGGTGACGGAATGACGGTATAGCGGTGTAACGGTTTAATGGTATAGCGGTCCCGCACTTACGGTTTGATGGTCCAAGGTCAACGGTCCAAGGTCAACGGACTCAACGCCTCGCGTTGATAGGGTAAGAACGGTTTTGCGGCCCCGCACTTACGGTTTGATGGTCCAAGGTAAACGGTCCAAGGTAAACGGACTCAACGCCTCGCGTTGATAGG
>JALVEF010000526.1 GCA_027031185.1 Saprospiraceae bacterium | reverse complement strand
GGCCGCTTCGGCCGGAGGAAGCCCCTCGAAGTCCTTCACCACCTTGCGCAGCATGCGCCTCGCCTGGGAGTCCTTGCCTTCCTTCTTCAGGGCGAGCGCTCGCTCGAGAAGCCTCTTCGCTTCGGCGAGAAAGAGCTTTCTGATCGCGTCGACGGACTCCATGCGACGCACGTCATCGAGGGCACGATCGGCAAGGGGAAGCCCCTTGGCCTTCCTCCGGACGCTGAGATAGGCCTTCCGCGCCTCGATGTAACGGCCCTTTTTCTCGTGGGCCCTTGCCTTCTCGTAGAGCGGTGCGAGGCGAGCTTGCTTCTTGATCCGAGCGAGGGTTGCTCGCACGTTTCTGTTTCGTCCGAGCTTCCTCAAAGCCGTATCGATGGACTTACCGAGCGGCGTTCCATCGAGCTTCTGCTCGTAGGACAAGAGGATCTCGAGGGTCGTCCAGAGGCGGACGGGTTCGGAAATGGACTCCTCGGCGGCTTGGATCGCCCGTCCTACGTCGTCCACAACCTGCTTCTGAACCTTTTGGGCGTCCTTGACGAGGTTGGACGACGAGGGATGCGCCACGATGTCTTCCACCAAGCGATAGGCGCGTGGAAAGTCCTTCCTCTTCACGGCGGTCTTCGCTTGGGCCAGGGCCCGCTTCGCGGCCACGTATTCCTCCCGGGTGAATCCCGGGCCCATCTTCTTGCGCGCCGCGCGAATCGCCTGGACGTAGGCGGAGGCACCCCAGACATCCACGAGCGATTTCACGACCTTCAGCTCCGGCGTGCACACCAGAACCTGGGGCGTCTTGACCGGCTTGCCGACGAACAGACGTAGGAACATGTCCTGCTCGTGGGCGATATGCATGGCACAGGGGATGCCGCCGAACCGCTTGCAGACCTTGCGAGGGCCTTTCTTCTCCTTCCGGAGACCGTGATCCTTCTTGCTGCAGATGAACGCGACGGCATGCTCGCAGGCCTTGGCGAACCCCTTGTCGCCCACGAGAGTGTCACTGACCCGTTCGTTCGCCTCTTCGTCGTCCTGGATGACGACGATCACGACGGGAACGTTTCGGTCGGCGGCCTCCTGCACACCCTTGTCGAAGGAACCCCACCACCAAGGCGGCGCCTGAGCGGACAGAAAGCGCCCCGGACTCGAGAACGCGGCCAAAACCACCAAGAAACCCAAGGTCCGCATCAAGGGTCGTCCCCCCGGGAAAACGGTTTGCAACGCTGAGAGTGTATCAGCCTTGGGCGATTCCTGCCGAGCTTGAGGGCGACCACGAACGAGATCGGAGCGCATACCTGACTTTGTAATGTTTCAAAGACTGATGCCGTGATCGCCCTCAAGCTCGGAGGACGCCTTTCCTATTGCAGGGGGCGTGCCGAATCCTCCAAGAATGGTGGGAGACCCGTGCAACCTCTTTTCAGTCAAGAGGTTCCTCGTGCTCATTCCCGGGAACGCTCTCCCCGTTGTTTGCAGGCCCCTCCATCGATGCGCGGAATCGCTCGAACCCCTTCCTGACGGGTCCGACGGAACATGCGGGCGGT